>NZ_CFQZWI010000023.1:0-32800 GCF_986127675.1 Holdemania sp.
TCCGATCTAGCATACATGAACTGAACGGTGAAAAGCTGCGGCGGAATATCGGATATGTCATTCAACAAATCGGTTTGTTTCCCAACATGACTGTAGAAGAAAATATTTGCGTTGTTCCTAAACTGCTGAAATGGTCAAAAGAGGAGATGAGCCAGCGGACTCACGAATTGCTTGAGCTGGTGCACATGCCTTATGAAGAAAATGCCAAGAAATATCCCAATGAGCTCAGCGGTGGTCAGCAGCAGCGAATCGGCGTACTTCGGGCTCTTGCGGCAAAACCACCGGTAATCCTGATGGATGAACCGTTTGGAGCCTTGGATCCGATCACCCGCGATACGCTGCAGGATGAAGTTAAAGCGCTGCAGAAAAGTTTGGGCATCACAATTATCTTTGTTACTCACGATATGGATGAAGCGATTAAAATGGGCGACCGGATCATTTTCATGGATAAAGGCGTGATCCAGCAGGATGCCGCTCCTGAAGAAATGCTGCGGCACCCGGCCAATGAAATTGTCCGGAATTTCATGGGCAAACACAGCGCGGCTTACCGCAGCCAGGGAGAAGATATGACCTGCGAAAGCTTGATGAAAAAGCGTGTCTACACGACAACTGAAAACCGCAAGACATTGGAATGTATTGAAATGATGAGCCACCGCGAAGTTGATTCTCTTGTCATTACCGACGAATCCCATCACTTCAAAGGCGTCGTCACGATTGACATGCTGAAAAGCGAAGGCGTCGCCGGCGAATCTGTTGGCAAGGTTATGCGTACGGACTATCCGACGGTTCATCTGCAGGATGAAGCCCGCAAGGCCTTTGACTGGCTGACAAAAACCAATTTGCCGTATGTTCTGGTCGTCGATAATGAAAATGTAGTGAAAGGTATCATCACCAAGACGAGCATGTCAAAAGCGCTGGCGAGTGTAGTTTGGGGTGATCAGGGATGATGGAATGGGCGAACCGGTATGGCGCGGATCTGATTCAAGCCATAATCACACATCTCTATTACGTTTTGATTCCGGTTGCGCTCGGCTTTGTGATCGCCGTAATTCTCGGTGTCCTGCTGAGCCGGGTTCCTAAGATTTCAGGTTATATTCTGCCAGTTCTGTCCGTATTCCAGACGATCCCGGGAATTGTCTTCGTCGGTATTTTGTTCCTTTATGTAGGGATGGTACCGGCGACGGTCTTGATCGCGCTGACAATTTACGCGGTCTTTCCGATTCTGAAGAACACCTATGTCGGTCTGCTGAACGTCGATGAAAAAGTGAAAGAAGCCGCCCGCGGCTGCGGGATGTCGCCGCTGCAGATTTTGATCAAGATTGAATTGCCGCTGGCAATGCCGAATATCTTTGTCGGGCTTCGGCTGTCAACGATTTATACTGTCAGCTGGGCGGTGCTGGCCGCGATGATCGGTTTGGGCGGCCTGGGTGATTTTATCTACCGGGGCGTAGGAACCAATAACAACATGCTGATTTTGACAGGCGCCATTCCGGCGGCAATTCTGGCGCTGAGTCTGGGCGCGTTGGTGGATTGGATTCAAAAACGGCTGACGCCGCGAGGGTTAGGAGGGAAGCGCGGATGAGTATAAATGTCATTGTGGATCATCTCAGCGTCGTTGTGGCGGCCATCTGCCTGACCTTGGTGTTTGGCCTGCCGTGCGGAATTTTGGCTTATTTTAACAAGACCTTCAAAGTCGTGATCTTTAAAATCACGGATGTGCTGCAGACGATTCCGTCGTTGGCGCTGTTAGGCATCATTATGATTTTCTTAGGCGGCAATAAGCTGACGGTCGTCGTCGGGTTGTTCCTCTATTCCCTGCTTCCGGTCGTTCGCAACACGTATACCGGATTGTCCGGCATCGATCCGGCGGTGAAGGAAGCGGCCAAAGGGATGGGGATGGGCAAGCTGTATCAGCTGATTCATGTAGAACTGCCGATCGCCTTCCCGGTCATCTTTACCGGGATCCGCATCGCGGTGATCAATCAGATCAGCGCGGCGGTTTTCGGAACCTTTGTCGGCGGCGGCGGTCTGGGGACAGTGATCTACCGCGGCATGGCCAATATGAATATGAAACTGATTTTGTTCGGAACCGTTTCACTGATGATCATGGCGGTCTTCTTCGACACGCTGATGGGCTTCATTGAGAAACGGCTTTATGCAAGAACCCGATAAGAAAGGAAGGGAAGATGATGAAAAAAGGACTAGCCTTATTGTTGACGCTCTGCCTGCTGCTGATCCCGGGCTGCAGTTCCAAAAAAGAAAATGTAATCAAGATTGTCGACGGCCGCGTTACGGAACAGAAGCTGGTGCATCGAATGATCAAGATGTTGGTGGAGGACCGTACGGATCTGACCGTCAGTATCGGCGAGGAGATGACCGCGGTCAACGCTTACAATGAAATGAAAAAACGGGTCTATGACGTGTATATGAGCTATGACGGCACGGTGCTGACGACATTCCTGCACCGGGATCCGTCGGAAGTGCCGGCCGGTTCCACCTTGTTTGATTATACAAACGAGTTGTTTCAGGAACAGGATAAACTTGTCATGGTGAATAAGCTGGGGCTGGACAATACCTATGCCGTCGCAGTTCCGAAAGAAATTCAATCCAAGTACAATCTAAAAACAATTACCGATCTGGTTGCCGTCGCTCCGGAATTGGTCTTCAGCGCAGAACATGAATTTTTTGACGATGAAGGCACAATGAAATTTGATCCGTTTACTACTTTTTACGGCCTGACGTTTAAAAACACGCGGCCGGTTGATCTGAGCCTTAAATATTCGACAATGGAAAGCGGCAATGCGGATGTTACCGTCGCGTATGCCACCGATGGCCGGAATAAAAAAGTTCAGCTGCAGATTCTGGAAGATGATCAGCATTTCTTCCCGGAATATAACGGCGTCATCGTTGTGCAGGAAGATTTGTTCGAGCGTGTAAAAGCGATTGCACCGGATCTGGAAGCGACACTGCACTTGTTGGATAATATCTTTACGAATGAATCGATGACTGATTTGAGCTATCAGGTTGACATTGAAGAAAAGAATCCCGACGATGTTGCGCGGCAGTTCCTGATCGATCAAGGGTTATTAAAATAACGAGACTTGAGCAGGTCGCAAAGATGGACAGAAAACGACAGATAACTATTCCGGGATCATTAAAAGTTACATGTGCGAATGTATAATCCAATTTAACGGGAAAGAGTCAATTTGCTTCTGATTCAATCAGAAACGATGGATAACCAAGAAAAGCACGGATTTCAAGATGGCCTCCGGGTCACCGCGATTTCCGTGCTTTTTTATGGACTTCATGCGTTTTAATCAGATGAATTGCCGCAGCTGAACAATCAAGGCGTCCCGCTGATCCTGCAATGCTGGATTCTCCGGTTGCTGGCGCAGCGCTTCTTCCAGAGAAATCAGCCGCATCTGCAGGATTGTTTTTTCCAAAGGCGGCTTCGAAGTTCGGGTCGTTGACCAATCCTCCACCGCCAGGGAGATCAGCTTCTGATTTTCAAAGCGCAGCAGCTGTGTGCAGGTTTGACGAATGAGAGCCGGATCATGAGAAATAAGAATCACACATTGTCCCGCCGTCTGAAGCAGCTGAGTCAGTGCCTGAATCGAGGGCAGATCGAGGTAATGCGTCGGTTCGTCCAGAATTAACATGTTGCATGCCGAACAAAACAGGCAGACCAGGGCCAGCCGGACCCGCTCGCCACTGCTGAGAACGGCCGCTTTTTTGTTTAAAGTATCCTGCGGAAATAACATCCGGCTTAAAACGGTGCGGATCACTTCTTCTTTCTGAACACTGAGCCGCAGCGCGTTCTGCAGGATCGTTTCGTCAGGATTTAATAAATCCAGCTGTTGATCATGACTGACCAGAATGAAACTGTCCAGCGTTGCCAGCTGAGCTTCGAACGTCTGCCGGCTGGGCAAATCCAGATGGGTAGTCGGTTCATCCAGAAACGCCAGAGCGGTGGGACGTGTAAAAAAAGCTTGCAGCCGGGCCGCGGTTTGCTGGCCCTGACTCATCCGGGACAGGGAAGGCGTGATTTCCTCAGGCAGCGGCTGCTGATGAAAGAAACGGATTGGTACAGGATTGATGATCACGCCCTGATCGGGTTCGCATTCCCGGGCCAAGAGCTTGAGCAATGTTGTTTTTCCGCAGCCATTTGCGCCGATCAATCCAATTTTATCGCCGGTATGAATCTCAAACTGATCGAGTTGGAATAGAATTTCGCCGCGAAAACGCTGGACGAGATGAGCGACTGAACAAAGCAACATAAGATTTCCTCCTCTTTTTCAAAGGAGCGGACATCGTTGAAAAAACCTTCCCCTGATTCGATTTTTTCTCTATCCAAGAATCGCCTGTAACGATGAAATCGGATCCCAATGAATTTTAAAAAGCGGCCTGATGAAAAATACAGAAATGAAAGGAAGCGCCATCCGATACACCGCGAATCATGTAAGCTTTGGCTTGTAGCTCATGATCCATGGATCAGAAGCGCGATTCAGACTTCTGTCCACACGGGAATTCTCCTAATATCAGAATGAAATCGATAAAAATGAATCGCACGGCCCCAAACAATAAAGCGTGGGTTCAGGCAAAACGAAAAATAGGAATCAAATTTATGAGAATGATCTGAAATTAAAGTGGGGATGACCCGTAAAACTGGAACTGGAAGCGCATGAAAAAAGAATTCGATGGTCCGCTCAGGCATGGCGAAAACAGCCGGTGCCGAATGATTTGATTTTCAGGGGACTATCGAATTCTCATGATGGTTTTTCCTTTTCCCTTTCGTTAATTTCATTATAAGAAGCAGGGAGATGAAAGTCAACGGACATTCGCTGCGAGATCGGCAGAACGTTATGGTATAATAATTCCAGAAAGAGAAAGAATGGAGGGAGTTTTAATGCAGAGAAAATCAATCGTCCTGACGGGCAATGCTCAGGCTGAATGCCAATGTGAGGATTTCCAGTTTGACGCTGCCGAGCTTAAAACCAACGAAGCCGTTATTGAAACGTCAATGTCCTTAATCAGCGCGGGAACAGAGCTGTCGCGGGTCTATGCGATCAAACAGGGGTTCAGTTATCCGGTGTATCCGGGATATTCGGCGATCGGAACCGTTTTGGCGAAGGGGCAGGGCCTGACGTCGCTGAATGTCGGCGACCGGGTTTTCTATTCTGGTCCGCATGCTTCGGTCAACCGCTTTTCCCATGTCGGAACGACGCAGGGTGATAAAATTATGAAGATCGACGATCGGCTGAGCGACAAACAGGCCTGTATCATTCCGCTGGGGCTGATTGCGATGAATGTGATCACGGCGTGCGAGGGAAAGCTGACCGATACCGCTGCGGTGTACGGATTGGGAACGATCGGTATTTTGACCGCACTGCTTCTGAAGCAGGCTGGACTTCGTGTTTTAGCGCTGGATCCGGTGGCTTCCCGCTGTGAGGAAGCCCGCGCCTTGGGATTAGAGGAAGTGTTCAGCTGTTCCCCGCAGGAACAGGTCGAACAGATCAGGCAGCTGACGCAGGGCCGAGGCAGCGATATCAGCGTGGACGCGAGCGGAATTTCCGGGGCGATCGTCAACGCCGTTCTCGGCTCGGCGAAGCATGGACAGGTGATTCTGTTAGGTTCGCCGCGGGCTTCCTATACCTGCGATATCACGCCGGTGCTCAATGCGATCCACATGAAAATGCTGAATGTCAAGGGAGCGTTCAATGAGCTGAATCCATTCCCGGTAACTGATGGTTTGCGGCGGAATGTGCTGCGGGATTTTGAGACGGTTCAGCGGTTGATTTTAAACGGTGTTTTTGACGCGGAGAAGCTGATCAGCCATGTGATCAAACCGGATCAGATCATGGAAGCCTATCAGGGCTTGATGTTTGAGAAGGAAACGTGGCATTGCGTCGCGATTGATTGGAAAGCGGATTGATTTTAACACTGCGTTATAATTCAAGCCGGTTAAAAAGCGGTATTCAAGGTGAGCCTGAGAACAATCAAAGCGGATGGCGATCGTCGCGCAAAGAGGAGGAAAGCGCAAAATAAAGGGGAATGAAGGAATGAAAACAGCGTTTTTAGATCGTGACGGGACGATCAACCGGGACTACCCGGACGCGGAATGGAAAGGCAAAACGGAGCCGGAGCTGATCGACGGGGCAATGGAGGGACTGCGCTTTTTACAGGATCAGGGATATGCTTTGATCATGATCACCAACCAATATCTGATTGACGAAGGAATCATCACATTCGCCGATTATCAGAATTTCACCGACCGCTTAGTTTGGCGATTAGCGCAGCAGGGGATTCATCTGCAGGATATTTTCTTCTGCCCGCACCGCCGCGATGCTGGCTGCCGCTGCTGCAAGCCGAAACCAGGGATGATTGAACAGGCGCTGGAAAAATATCCGGAGATCGATTTGAAGCAGTCAATTTTAATCGGGGATTCAGCCGGAGACCGCGAGTTAGCCCGGTCGCTGGCGATTTCATTTTATGAAATTGCGGATGAAGGGCGGCATCCAAGGAAGAATTGGAAGGCAGTTTATGCCCTGGGCCGATGAAGCGCTGGATCAGGCGATCCAAGAACGGAGAGCCCGCTGGCTTTCTGCTTTTGCGATTCAGGCGCAGCCGCTGCGGCAGGAGATTTTATTGGCGATCGACGAATGTGATCCGGCAGCCTGGAAGCAAAAACGAATTCTGCGGCTGAACTGGGCAGAAGGAAAGACCCGAATTATGAAAATCACACAGGAAGCGCAGGTGACTCCGGATCAGATTGAAGCTCGCTGTGGCTTCTGCGAAGCGCTTCGTCAAGGCGGCGTGCGGACAATCCGCTATCTGAAAACAAAATCCGGATATTGCCTTAAGGATGAGGGCTACTTGATTACGCTGGAGGAAGACGCCGGTCCGGCTTTGAAAAAAATCAGTCTTTCTCTCGCTGCGAAAATTGGTGCACTGACAGCGCAGATGCACAAAACAGCGCTGGCTATGGAGCTGCATCTGCCCTATTCGACAATCTTTGAACCGATGGGACGGAATGAAGTCAATACTCTGCCGCTGTTTTCACAATGGATTCAGCAGGGAAGGCTGGATTGCTGGATTAACCTTGTCCGGCAGATCGTCCGGGAGAGAATCCGCACGGAAGCGGCGTTGGATTTCGTGTGGGATTCGTTGCCTCACGCTGCGTGTCAGGGCGATTTATCCCTTGGCAATCTGGGGTGTACGGCAGAGGGAGATTTAATTATATTTGATTATAATATAGCTGGGGAAGCAGTCTTGGTTTCCGATATGATTCTGGAGGGGTTATTGATCTGCCGCGAATATGAAGCGGCAGATCAAGCGTCGGCTGAAGCTTGCTTTCAAAGCTATGTCCGCGCTTATTGCAAGGTCAGGCCGCTGACGGAAAAGGAGCGCATTGCGGCGGAACTGCTTTATTCACTGAATTCGGCCTTCTGGTTTACCTGGATCGCCTATCGTGAAACCTCGCTGGAAAAAGCGCTGGCGCAGAATGCGGCCGAGGCGGTCGAAAAGCATCTTCATCGGATTCTGGCAGAGCTCACAGCGAGGAACTTTTCAACCTTCTTGGAAGAATCAGAAAGAACTTCAGATAACGGAAGAGAAAAACGGAGATAGGAAAAAAAGATCACAACGGGTCAAGGATCTGGCGGTGCTCTTTTTTATGGCCAAATGGCAAGCACTTGTCATTTGAGATTACTGGTAAAAGCTTTGGGAAAAGAAGTAAATTGGATTTCTGATCAAAACCTGTATATGTTATGAAAGTCTTGGAAAAGTAAGTGAGGAAGAAGGATTTATTTCCTTGATGATGAAGGTCTCTTTGATTTTATCTGACAAGTGATGAAGCCCTGAGGACTGAAACCGGCAGTGGAAAAACTCGACGCCTTGATTGATCATCGCCGCTGAAGGATTATGAACGGCAGTTCTGCATCTTTCCATCGAGAAATATTGGCTTTATAAAAAACTGTTGAATTTGATCAATCAGGTTAATCAGGTTTTAACTGCGGACAGGGATTAAAAGATTCTCTCTTGCCTTTTTAAGTATGCGCTGAGGTCTGGATGATTTGAGCAGCACAAGATCAAAGTTCAGGAAGAAAAACAAGTGCTTTGGAAGTTGCTTGCCGGATTTTGCTTTCATTGCAGAGACAAGCGCAGTCTGATCATGAACATGAATGCGTAGCGCATCGTTTATCTGTGAAAATTCAGAAATAAAAAATGGAAGATTTTGCGGAGGCTGCCGAAAAAGCAGGATCTTTTTAAGAGTTTGAAAATTATATTTTCTCATACTTCTGCAACGTTTCTATATTCAGGCAAATAAATGAATCTAATCACCGATTTTTATGCGAATTTAACCAAAAAAATAGGAAGCCGTTTTCGAAACATTCCCATTTTTTAACTTTTTGTATTTTTTTATCAGTTTCCAGCAAGGCAGACTGTTTTTATGCGTCTTCGTGCTTTTCCTGCAGCTGATCCCAGAACGGAAAGGTGAGACCCAGCTCCTGCTCTAACGCATGCAGGCGGGGGATTTCCCGCCGGATTAGCATCTTATAATTGAACACATGATCGAGCACATCCGCGTCTTTCAGCACTTCGTCCAGGGGCGTCTGGATGTGTTCCTTGTCGCTGTGGCGCTGAACAGCCAATGCGATCTCTTCCTGCTGCTGAGGTGTGCCCAGCTGCAGATCGCTTAAAATCCGTAAGGTGAGCGCCGCGCCTTTGCGGGCGTGATCCTCATGCTCGCCGGTAATATAGGTTGAAATATCATGAAGCAACCCTGCCAGTTCCGCCGCTTCGCTGTCTACGCTTCGTTTCATCGCTAACATCGCTGCGAAATGAGCGGTTCCCAATAGATGCGTGTAGACCGCGCGCCGCTGCTGAAATAAAAACGGATCGGGAATTGCCGCTTCGATCCATTGTTGAAGAATTTCTGACTTTTCCATGGTGTTCCTCCTGGTTTGATAAATTGTAAAGATCTGGTTTTACTGCGACTCTCGGCGAAGTTCGCAATGCTTGCCGGCTGTTGCAATGAAAATAATAATAGGCGATGTATGTCACGTCAACCCCCGCGTTTGCCTTTTTTGAATTGCCGCGTGAAGTTATCCCGCGCAGTCAAAGCGCCTGCGGATTTTCGTCGATAAAGCAATAACCCTTCCCCCACACGCTTTGCAGCAGCTGCGGATCAGCGGGATCCTGCTCGATCTTCTTGCGCAGATTGTGAATGTGAACGACAACGGTCCGGTGATCGCCATAGCTGGATTTGCCCCAGATATGATTGTAAAGCTCGCTGGCTTTATAGCACTGTCCGGCATGCTGCATCAGAAACGCCAGAATCTTAAATTCCATCGGGACTAACGGATAGCACGTTCCATCTGTTTTCGTCAGCTCGTGGGTTTGAGCGTTGAGCGTGAACGAAGCGCAGCGCAGCTCGTTGACGGTCTTCTTTTGTTGGCGGTCATTCCGCCAGCGGCGCAGATTTGCCTGAATCCGGGCGTGGAGAATCTCGTTGTCAAACGGCTTGACGATGTAATCATCCCCGCCCTGCTGCAAAGCTGATATAATAGTGTTACTGTCATCCAGGCAGCTGATAAACAGGATCGGGCAGTCGTGCCATTGCCGCAGCTGCGCGCAGAGGTCGATCCCGCTCTGATCCGGAAGTCCGACGTCCAGCAGAATAATATCGTAGGCGTCGCGCGCTAAAAACAGCGCTTCCTCAGCACTGGCGGCGCTGACGACTTCGTACAGGTTGTCCTGGCTGAGATAATAACGGATGATGCGGGCGATTTCTTTATCGTCCTCTACGATCAATACACGATCCATGATGATCACCTGAACTCATTATAAAGGAGCGATGCCGGATGTTCAAACGATTTAGGGTACTTGTGTTGTTTTTCGCCTTACTGCTGCTGCCGCTGGGGCTTTTTCTGCACATCAACCATAACACCGCGGCTCTGGCGGAACAGGATGAAATTCCGATTTCGATTGAAACCCGGCCAATGCGGCTTGTCAGCGGAATGAGTGCGGATCAGCAGCGCTGTTCGATCACGCTGAAAGTGCCGGCAGCGGTGCAGCCGTTGACCTTGATTCTGGATAATGCGGGACCGGTTCAGGTCTGGGTTAACGATCAGTTAATCTATCTTTCCTCGAGTCAGGATCCTTATCAGCGGATTCAATTTGTCAGACTGCCGCAGGCAGAGGGTACGCTGACCCTTTCGCTGGCTCCCAGCGAGCTGCAGCGCAACGACGCGGTGTCGACATCGCAGCCCTATTCCCCGCCGGGTATGCTGCTGGCAGGGCCGCAGGCGGCGCTTTCCGCTTCGCATGTCGCCTTCGGCATCACGATGTTTTATGCCGGCTTTTATTTGCTGCTGATGATGTCCTCGCTGACGTTGTTCCAAAAGAAAAAGGAAGAAACATATCTGCTGTTGTTGGCTGCGGCTTCGCTGGTTTCGCTGCTGCGGGTGCTCGTTTTGTCTGCTTTCCCCTTGTTTCCATTGAGTTATGCGCAGTGTTCTTTGATCATGCCGGGAATCTTTTTGATGACGACCTTGTGCCAGCTGCTGATCATCATGATGCTGCTGAAGCCGGCGATTCCCGCGCGGCTGCAGGTAGTGTTTACGCCGCGTATTCTGACGGCAGGTTTTGTTATGTTGATGCTGCTTCAATATATCACCCCGGAAGGGGTGGAAACGTTGATTCGGATTCTGGCTGTGATTCCCCTTCTGATTCTGTTTGTCCGCGCTGATCAACGCCATCTTCCGGGAACCTTTCCGCTGGTATGCGGATATGCAGTGTGGGAAAGCATACTTTTCTTTTATTATTTAATCTATAACCGCGGGGCGATGCAGGCGGGCGAGCTGATGATCGTCTACATGCTGCCGCAGTTTGGCTTTTTGTTCTTTATGATGATGGCGGCATTGGTGATCAATCGTAAATTTGCCGCAAAATTTGATGAATCAGAATCGCTGAACCGGGAACTGGAACAGATGAACACGAATCTGGATCGTCTTGTGGATGAAA
Source organism: Holdemania sp. (assembly GCF_986127675.1). Classification (NCBI taxonomy): domain Bacteria; kingdom Bacillati; phylum Bacillota; class Erysipelotrichia; order Erysipelotrichales; family Erysipelotrichaceae; genus Holdemania; species Holdemania sp. The sequence continues at coordinate 11,026 of NZ_CFQZWI010000023.1, forward strand.
GGACGCAGCAGCTGCAGAAGGAACAGGCGCAGAAGCAGCGGATGATCATGAAGGTGCTGCATGATGTGCGCTCCCCGATCTTTGTTCTAAAAGGCTGTCTTCAGCAGATGGAGGCGAAGGATGAGGGACAGCAGCGGAACTTGTCGACGATGCGCCAGCGCTTAGAGGTGCTGGAAGGTCTGAGCGACGATTTGTTTTTAAGCGTCAAGCTGGAAAATCATGAGCTGGCATTCGTCTTTGACGAGGTATGTTTGAACGACTTGCTGACACATCTGACGGAAGCCCATCAGGTCAGCGCCCGGCAGAAACAGATCCGGATGAATCTGATTTTGCCGAAGCAAGCTGTTTGGGTGTGGGCGGATGATCTGCGGCTGCAGCGGGTGTTTGATAATCTGCTGCGCAACGCTCTCGCGCATACGCCTGGAGGCGGGCAGATCGACTGTGTCTGCTCGATCAGGGGGGATCAAATAGAAATCCGGATTCAGGATACCGGAGAAGGGATCGATCCGGAAGAACTGCCGCAGTTATTCGATGCTTTTTATACCGGCAACCGATCGCAGGGGAGTGGTCTGGGCTTGGCAATTGCCCGGGAAATTGTCGAAGCGCACCGCGGAATGATTGAAGTCGAAGCGACAAGCAAGGAAGGTACAGTGTTCCTTGTGCGGTTAAAGATGTTAAATTCCACTTCGGATTCTATGATAAAATAATCTCATAAGGAGGGCTTTGACAATGAAAATTGCGGGATTTACCTCGATCAGCGACGATAATAAGCGGACGCTTGGACTTTTCATAAAGATAGAACGGGAAAGCCAGGGATTGTCGCAAAAAGAATTGATCAATGATGCAGATCAGAAACAAATCTGTTCTGTATCAACCCTTCATCGGATCGAAACTGGACAAATTATAAAAGATGATGTCATTTATCACGAGTTGATTCAGCGGCTGGGATATTCGTTCCAAGAAAATGCTAGGTTAGACAAAGTGCTGCCGGACTTAAATCAGCAATGCCTGCATTATTTCGAAACTTTAGATTTATCGGAAGCGGAAATGATTTTAGATCGTGTTCATGCTTTATTTAAAACTTCTTCTTTCTATTATAATCAATTAAAGCAATGTTACTTGGATTTGATTCACATCAGTCTCAATAAAGAAAAGCTTTCAGACAGTAAATATAAATGGTATCAAATGATGAGAAACGTTGTTCCAAGTCCTTTGAATGTTTTATTGCTGCATCTTTGTTTTTGTCATTCGATGAATTATTTGCAGAGCTTAAAAGAAATTATCAGCTACGAAAAAGAACTGGAGTTTTGCGATCATTATTTAATAATAAAATTTGATTTGCTGTATGTCTTGAAATATAAAGGAAATTATGGAAAACTCATTGAATTAATGAATGAAGTTCGTGAAGAATGTGAAATGAAGAATTTGCCAAATCAACAGTTGAAATGTTTATCATTTTTAGTTGGCACAGCCTGTATCATTGACACTTTTGATATTCATTTTAAACTCAATGATACTTTAAGGAGCAATTTATGAATTTTTTTAGCAGAGCTTTGAAATCAATGTGCCGAGTTAAAAGTCGAACATTGTTAATAAGCTTTATATTCTTTGTTATAAGTTTTTTAATTTTGGTTGGCATCAGCGTTTTATATGCCAGTGAAAACGCAGTTGCACTGGCAAAATCAGAGATGAATCCGATCGTGATTGTAAAACCCTCATTGGATAAAAATTCATATCTTGATATTCGAAATAATAATTTAATGATTTCTGAAAAATTAGAAATGATTATTCAGGATGAACATGTTGTGGCTTGGAATCAAAGTGTTGTGATGAACCAGAAAAGTGTTGATTTTGATAGCTATACCGTGATGGAAGATAATATTGGTTCAACTTCTCTCTACTATGAAATGAATGTTTCTTTGTCGGGAAACAGAACGTCGGATTTAATTGAATTTCATAATGGATCTTATGATTTGACCGAGGGGCGGTTTTATAATGAGGAAGAATTAAGATATCATGATTATGTTTGCGTCATTGATGAGAAATTAGCAGAAGCTAATGGAATAAAGGTTGGAGATAAGATCGTTACACAAAGTTTTATAAGTTCGTCAGATGATGAAAAACCTGACTTTGAATATTTTTATAATTCGTGGAAAGTGATTGGAGTTTATCGCCATTGTACAACAACAATCCTCAGTTTAGTGAAACAAGACAAGTCATTTATGATCAAGAGCTTCAAGAAAATACGATTTTAGTCCCAGGGACAACTTTGGCAGAGATTTGTACGGCTTATGCTAACAGAACAGAAATAATTCTCAGTGAACATGAAAATTCTGAGCCTATTTGTTGGGAGGAAGCAGATCAATACAATTCAGAAATCATTTTAATGTTAGATAGCCCAGAACATCTGGAACCCTTTATTAAAGAGTACAGTGAGGCCGGCGATGGAATTTATACATTAGAAAGCAATAACGCTCTATATGAAAAATATGGGAAACCACTAAATGTGATCCGGTATTTTGCGCTTATCATTTTAGCAGTAGTTGTGGGTAACGGAATTCTTCTTATTATGATATTAACCGCACTTCAGATTCAGGATCGAAAAAAAGAGATGGGTATTTTTTTGTCCGTTGGCATTCCACGATATAAAATTATAATCCAATTTTTTGTTGAAATGGTTTTAGAAATGCTCATAGGGGCCTGCATGGCGGGAATAGCGGCGTTATGTATCGTAAAACCATTGAACGATCAGCTTTTAACGTTGACCATTGTTCAGAAACAAACAGGATTTCTCGACGCTGATAAAGATATTTCGTATTCAGAGTCAGAAAAATATTTTAGTGAAGTCAGTTCGGAAAAGATTTTAGATCAATTTCGAGTTCAATTAACAGAGAAAGAAATCGTCACTTGTTTGATCTGCGAATGTGGTATTCTGCTGATGAGCTTATGCTTAATAAGCTCTAAAGTTTTAACAATGAAACCAAAGAAAATTTTAACCTGAGAAGGAGGGAAAAAGATGGGCGTGTTTTCAAGAGCGTTGCGTGCTGTTGTCCGAGTGCCTTCGCGATCTGTATTGATTAGCTTGTTATTCGCTTTAATCAGTTTTCTTATATTCATCGGATTCAGTATGCAAACTGCTGGTTCTCAGGCCATTCAAAATGCAAAAAGCAAAATGAACCCGATCATTGTTTTGGAAATAAATACCGATTATTTGCGAAAATTGCAGAATGAAGATCGATTCCAACAACAAAGAGAAGCTAAAACAAGTTTAGCCTTATTGTTAAAAAATGAGTTGATCCTAGCCAGCAATTATCTTGTTTCATATGTGGGAACAAGTTTGAATTTTAAAAGTGTTCCTTCCGAAGAAAGCGGTATATCTCAGACTAAAAGAAATGTACAGGTAATTGGAAATGGGAAACCTGATATGATTGAATTTCATAAGGATTCCTTTGAAATTAAAGAAGGTCGTTTTTATAATGAAGAAGAAGTGCAAAATTTTGCAAGGGTAGCCGTGATTGAGCAAGGACTGGCGCAAGAAAATCAACTGATGCTGGGAGACACGATAGATATTGAGTGGTGTGATGCCGAGGATTTCAGTGCGACTTACCTGAGACCAGAAGATTGCAGAACGACGTTTGAAATTATTGGAATTTATGAAAATAAAGAAAAGGATACTGTCATAAACGGTGGAAAAAGAGCTGACAATCAAATCTTAGTTCCAGGATCGACTTTGGAGGAAATAGTCAGAACTGTCGACTATGCATCCATTTTAGCCATGGGGGATGATGTGGAAGCCGGGAAAAAAGAAGATTTCATGGTAACTCATGAAAATCCTGTGATTTTATTGAAGAACGTTGATTCCATGAGTGAATTTGAACAGATAGCGGAAAATTTTGTATACCCTGTTTATAAATTGAATACAAATAGCGAAGTCCTTGATCGGATTAAGCAACCTTTCAATGTAATTTCTTTCTTTGCAAAGACACTGCTTTATATAGTCATGGTCAACGCGGTGCTTATTTTAACGACTGTTACCGCGCTATTCGTTAAAAAACGTCAAATTGAAATAGGCTCTTTATTGGCTGTCGGTACTCGCCGCCTTTCAGTAATCATTCAGTTTTATTGTGAATTGTTGATGGAGATGTTGATGGGACTGATGATTGCTTTAAGCTTGTCTTTTGTTATTCTTCCATCCTTGGGGCAAAAGGTTTTGGATTTATCCGTTGTGGATGAACAGGAATTTGTTACAGAATATGAATTCAGTCAAGGAAATCATTATTTTACTCAAATGAATCCGCAGGAGGTCCTTGATGAATTTCAAATGAAAGTCGAGCTTAATGTGATTTTGGGTACAGTGGGCTGTGAATTTGCGATCATTTTCCTGAGTTTGATTTTTACAGCTGGAATGATTATGAAATTCAATCCTAAACAAATTTTGCTGGGAATTGAATAAGTCCCGGAAATGACTTCCATTTCACCGGGATTTTCTTTTGTTTCACGAATCACCAGAAACTGGAAAGGCGGACATATCACTTGCCTTGAACAATGTCAAGAACATTACTTGAATTTTATTCTTGTAAAATTCAAGGCAGAGGTGATGAGAATGGAACGAGCGATCGTTCACTGCGATATTAACCATTGTTACGCGCAGATTGAGGAGATGCTGAATCCCGAGCTGAAGCAACGGCCGATGGCGGTCGGCGGCAGTCAGGAAGAACGGCACGGGATCATCCTCGCCAAGAATCTGCATGCCAAGAAATACAAAATTCAGACCGGGGAAACCTTAGACGAAGCGCGGATCAAGTGTCCCCAGCTGCTGATCCTGCCCCCGGATTACCGCCGTTATCAGTGGATTACGGATCAGGTCAAGGCAATTTATCGGGAATATACCGACCGGGTTGAGGAATACGGGCTGGATGAAGCCTGGCTGGATCTGACGCAGTCGCAGCGGTTGTTCGGCCCCGCTTCACAGATTGCCCGAACAATCCAGCAGCGGGTCTATGCGGAACTGGGATTAACGATTTCAATTGGTCTGTCGTTCAACAAGATCTTCGCTAAAATGGCTTCGGATTTCGTTAAGCCCAGCGGGTTTGTGACAATTACCCGGGCTAATTTCCAAGAGAAAATCTATCCGCTGTCAGTGCGGGAGCTGTTTTATGTCGGCGCAGCAACACAGAAGAAGCTGGAAGCCTGGGGGATTACGACGATCAGCGATCTGGCAGGCCGCGACCGGCTGTTCATGCGCCGCTATTTCGGTAAGGTTGGGGAGATGCTGCATTGGTTCGCGTTAGGCGAGGATATCAGCGAAGTCGCACTGGCCAGCGAGGCGATTCCGGTCAAATCCGTGGGCAACAGCGTCACGGCGGTTCATGATCTGCATACGCATGGGGAAGCGCGGCTGGTGCTGCGGGTGTTGGCGGAGTCCGTCGCTTCCCGGCTGCGCGATCAGGGCTTGAAAGGCAAGGGTATCGCTTTGAGCCTGCGGGATATTCATTTATTCCGCTGGAGCCAGCAGCGCAAGCGTGCCCGTCCGACCCAGCTGGCGGAAGAAATTCTGGAGGACGCGGAAATTCTTTTACGCCAAGCCTGGCAGAATGCGCTGCCGCTGCGCAGCATCGGGATCAGCGTATTTGATTTATGTCTGGATCAGACCGGGGAACAGCTGGATTTGTTCGTCGACGAGCAGCACCGTCAGTCGTTATTGCAGCTGGAAAAGACAGTCGACGGGATCCGCCGCCGGTTTGGCTTTGAAAAGATCCAGCGCTGCAGCCTGCTGCTCGACAAGCCGCTGACCAGTTTTAACCCGAAGCAAGATCAGACAATCCATCCGATCGGTTTCCTCAAGGAACCGATTCAGGCCGGCGGCCGATAGTAAAAATTAAATCGGGCCGTGAATCCGCCAAAGCAAGTTCAGACCGAGGGGAAGAAAGGGATTTCAAGCCGCGGACAACTCGCTGTCCTAAACCTGAAAAACCATGATATAATGAATTTAATAAAAAAGAATGGAAAAGGAGATTAGAAATAAGATGAAAAAACCAGTTTTAGTCATTCTGGCAGCCGGTATGGGCAGCCGCTACGGCGGGCTGAAGCAGATAGACGCTCTCGGCAGCAATGGTGAACCGATCATTGACTTCTCGATTTACGACGCGCATGAAGCCGGATTTGACAAGGTCGTGCTGATCATCCGCAAGGAACATGAGGAAGCCTTCCGTAAGAATCTGACCGATAAAGTATCCAGACATATGGAAGTCGAGTTCGCTTATCAGGATCTCAACGACGTGCCGGAGGGAATCACGGTGCCGGAAGGCCGTGAAAAACCATGGGGAACAACCCATGCGCTGCTGGCCTGCCGCAACCTGGACGCTCCGTTTGCGATCATCAACGCCGATGATTATTATGGCAAGGACGCCTTCCGCGTCATCTACAACTTCTTATCCAACGAAGTCAAAGACGGCGAATACGGCATGGTCGGTTATGTGCTGGAAAATACGCTGACAGACCACGGCACCGTTTCCCGGGCGATCTGCGAACGGGATGAAAACGGCTTCTTGCAGAAGATTGTGGAATGCCCGAAGATCGCGAAGGACGGCGACCGCGCGAAGCTGACCAACGACGATGGCAAGACCTGGGAACCGATTGCGAAGGGTTCTGTCGTTTCGATGAATTTCTGGGGCTTTACGCCGAAAATCTTTGAACAGTGCGAGCCGATTTTTGAGGAATTCATCCGTAAGGGTATCGTTGAAAATCCGATGAAGTGCGAACACGTCATTCCGACGGCAATCGGAACGCTGCTGGAACAAAAGGCCTGCACAGTTAAGGTGCTGACCTCCAACGACCGCTGGTTCGGCGTTACCTATAAAGAGGATAAACCGTATGTCGTCCAGTGCCTGAAAGAATATAAGGATCAGGGACTGTATCCATTCGATTTGTGGAAATAATCCACAGTTACTATAAAATAAAGGAAGGACAGTGCTGAAAAGTTATCAGCGTCTGTCCTTTTTTAGTCTGTAAAATCAGAAAGCCAATCAAGCAAGCAGGAATTTCAAGTCTTTATTTCAAATTGGGATGCAGACTGTTGACGCCTGGATAATGCTGCAGGGAAACGTTGGACGGGGAATAAAGACTGCGTCCGTCCAGCGTGAAGCGCGAACCGTGGCATGGGCAGTCCCAGGTTTGATCGGCGGGGTTGTAGTGCAGCGGACAGCCCATGTGCGGACAGGTCAGATCGACCAGAAATTCCAGACCCTCCTCAGGAATGACGACGCCGTAACGGCGTCCATGCAGACGCACGACGGTTCCGGTGCGGCGCGGCTGGTTTTCCGGGGTGACGGTAAAGCGATCCTTGAAGAACGCTTCCGTCAAGGTCGCGGCGTTGCCCAACGTATACAAACTGAATAAATCACCCTTGCGCCGGGCCCGCAGATACGCCGGAATGACGAAGGCCGGATCCTGCACCTGCGCGCTGATCATTTCCGCGGCGATCATTGCCCAGGTATAACCCCATTTGGAATATCCGGATGCGATCCAGTAATGATCCTGAATCTGCCCGATAAACGGCAGGCGGCGGCGGGGAATCAGATCCTGCGCACTCCAGCAGGCCAGCGGCTGATGCACGCCCAGCGTTTTTGCGGTTTGTAACAGCGGCGCGTACGGATCCTTGGGATAATGATGGATGCCGATGGCCGGACCCGCCAGAATCAAGGTCGGCTGATCCTCTTTGCGCGCAAACCGCAGTGAAAGCGCCTGACCGGGGTCGACGGTGTTGAGCATCAGACCGTCGAGGGCCGGATCGCAGCGAAAGGCTGCCGCCGCTTCGCGCTGGTAGTGAAACCGTGCGGCATACAGCTGCAGCCGGTCAAAGGCCGGGAACTGCGTGGTGAGAATTAAATCCTTGAACCGCAGGCGGTAGCTGCCGTCGCTGATCAGGCAATGATCCTGAATCTCAACGACCGGCGATTCTTCGTAGAGCGTCACTTTGTCCTTTAACACTTCCAATAAACCAGCCTGGAATAACCAGGGATCGAGCAGCGCCTGATCTGCCGCAGCCAGCTGATCGGCCCAGATCAGCGGCAGAGGAAAGCTTGGCGGATCGCTCAGCTGGGCTCCCAAGGCCGTCAGCACAGCTTTTTCCTGATTCAGGATCGCCGCGCCTTCTTCGCTCTGCGCCGCTAAAATCGCGCTAGTCCGCTGCCAGCGGCACGCGATGTCCGCCGTGCGGATCAGCTGTTCGTAGTGATCGACGGCCGTGCGGTTGAGCTGGTATACAGACTGCGCGATGTCCGCGGGCAGCGTGTGATACAACGCACCGTGCAGCGCGCTGACCTTACCGGTGTTGCGGGCGGAGTTATTTTCCAGAAAACGCCGTTTTTCAATCACGGTGACGCGCCGGCCGCTGTCTTTGAGCATCCAGGCGCATAACAATCCGGTTAATCCACCTCCGACAATCGCGATATCGGTTTCCTGATCCTCGTTGAGCTGTGGACATTCCCACAGCGGACGCTGTTTCTGCCAATATGATTTCTGCATCTTCGCTCACCTCGCACTATTCTTCTATTCGTTCCTTAGTATGGACAGGTGAACTGACCTTCAAACAAAAAAACCGGTTCTTCTCAGAACACGGTTTCCAGAAAAGTTTTGATGATGTCGGTGCCGCCGATGAAGGTGCCCAGCGAGCTGAAGACGTTGGCGAGAATGACGACCAGCAGAATCCGGGTCACGCGGTTTTTCCACATGCCTTTAACGGAATTGACGTCTTCGGTCAGATTTTCAAAATCTTTGACCTTCGGTTTGCGTACCGAGGCTTCGACCAGACCGGCGAACCAGCCGGCGGCCAGCAGCGGATTGAGCGAGGTGATCGGCGCCGCCACAAACGCCGTGAGGATCGACAGCGGATGACCGCCGGCCAGCAGCGTGCCGAGGGCGGATAACGTGCCGTTCCATAAGATCCAGCTTTGGATTTGTTCCCAGCCGGCGCTGTGCGAGCTTAGAAAGGTGGCGCAGACCAGCGCGATGATCGCGATCGGAATGCCCCAGCCGATCACTTTGCCCCAGATCGATTTGGGGGGCAAGGAATCCAATTCGTTCAGATCGGCCAGCTTGCCGCTTTCAATCAAAGCGCTGACGCCCGGAACATGCGCCGCCCCCAGCACGGCGACAACCTTCGGCCCTTTGGCCTGGGCAATTTTTGTGGCGAGATATTGATCACGTTCGTGAATCAGGACATCGGCGACGACCGGGAAGCTGTCGCCGACTTCCTTTAACGCGCTTTCCAGCATATCACTTTGCTTGAGCTGTTCCAGATCCGCTTCCGTGATGTCTTCGTCGTCAAACAGCGAAAAGAGAATGCTGGTAAGCAGCTTGCATTTCTGCCAGAAGCTGTGCTTGCGCCAGATGCGGGAGAACGTCGTTTGGATCCGTCGATCTGCCAGCACCAACTCAGCATTCAGTTCCTTGGCGCTCTGGATGCCCTGCATCATTTCCGCGCCGGCGCTGATGTCCATTTTTTTGGCAATTTTCTTCTGGTACGAGCTTAGAATAATATTAGCGAGCAGAAAACCTGTTTTTTTCTGCTTGATGACCTGTACGATATCGGTTTGTTCCCATTGCCCGGGATGCATCAGCGACTGGTAGCGATCCTCGTCCAGTTCCACGCAGATGCTGTCGGGATGAATTTCCTCAAGCGCCTCCTTGACCTGCTGGGCGCTGACCTTGGAAACGTGCGCCGTGCCGATCAAGGTGATTTCTTTTCCTCCGGTTTGTAGAGTAGTCCATTGTTTTTCCATCAAGCCAACCTCATTTCCCGTCTATTGTACCGCAACCTGTTTGGATTTTCCATCTTTTGAAATTCAAACTGCGGTTTCAGGATAAAAAGTGGATCGCCGAGCATACTTCTGGATAGAAAGGAGCCGCTTTTATGAAACCCCAATCACGGATATTCGACATCCTTTTAGCATTTTGCTGGGTGATGATCGTCGTTACCGGTTCGTTGGCGTTAGGATCCTATTGGAGCCGCCGTCCGGTTTCTTCCCTCCAGCCTCAATCCAGCGCCGCGCCTGCCGCTCCGCTGCTGCCGGAACTATCCCAAGCGCTGCCCGACACCGAGCAGCTGATCAGCCAGCTGACGCAGATTGCCAAAGGTCAGTTTACTGCCAAAGGGACGCAGCTGCTGCAGCTGAACCTGTCGGAACAACAGCTGGGGGAATTATTGAAAACTGCGGTCGGCGATATGCTTTCCGATCCGCAGATCACGCTTGAAAACGGCGATGAAGTAACGATTGAAATGACGGTTAACGATCCCGAAGCGCTCGTGAAGCTGTTTCCCAAGCTGAAAGAGTACAGCGCGCTCTTGACGCTGGCGAAGGGCTGCCGCATTGCGGTGGAAGCCAGGCTGAGTGGTCAGGATGACGTAGTCGCCGTAGAGCTGCAGCGGATCAGTCTGGCCGGGGTGGATCTGCCTTCCACACTGGTGAAATCTACGAATACCGCGGTCAATAAGAACTTAAAAACGATTCTCGATAAAATGGACGGATTGCAGATCAGCGTCCTCGAATTGGAAGATCAGGCCCTTCGTTTTGAGGGCACGGTGCCGCAGACTCTTATATTGCAGGGAAAACAGCCATGATGACACAGACCCTCGACGGATCTGTGTTTTCTTTTTGTGAATTTGCAATTCCTGTTTTCCTTTTAATCAGAAAGATTTCTATCTTCAAATTCAATGGCTGCCCGGCAACCGGCGACGGTTGAAAAAACGCCGATCGGCAACGGCCGTCCTTTTTGCCGGATCGCCTGAAAACGGATGAAACATGCCCGAAGGGTTTCAGGCAATTTCAGTTTTCAAGGCTTTTAGAACTGTGCTATAATAATTCAATGAAAGGAGGATTCACCAATGGTTAATTATTACACTACCATTCAGTCGATCCTGAACTACACGCGGATGTTTTTCGACATCCTGATCATGTGGCTGCTACTCTATTACACAATAAAAATCGTTCGGAATAACTCCCGGACGATTCAGATATTTAAGGGAATTGTCCTGATTCTTGTGATCAAAGCGGTCGCCAACGTCTTCGGCCTGAACACGGTCGGCTGGATTGCCGACATGTTTGTGTCGTGGGGCTTCATCGCCGTCATTATTATTTTCCAGCCGGAAATTCGGTCGCTGTTGGAAAAGCTGGGAAAATCCAATGTTTTTTCACGTATTTCCACCCTTTCAGGAAACGAGAAGGAGCATCTGGTCGACGAGCTGGTCAAAGCCGTCATGATTTTGTCCAAGGATCAGACCGGAGCGCTGATTTCATTGGAACAGTCCCATTCCTTAAACGATTATGTCAAAACCGGAACGCCGATGAATTCGATGGTCACCGCCGAACTGCTGACCTCGATTTTTGTGACATCCACGCCGCTGCATGACGGCGCGGTCATCATCCAGGGCGACCGCCTGGCATGCGCCAGCGCATACTTCCCGCCGACCAATCAGGAGCTGCCATCGCGTTACGGCGCGCGGCACCGCGCGGCGATCGGGATCAGTGAAATCACCGATTCCGTAACGATCGTCGTTTCTGAAGAAACCGGCAAAATTTCGATTGCCGAGGGCGGACAGATCACGACGGTATCCAAGAAGGAACTGCGCGATTATCTGCTGCGCGTTGTCTGCAACGAGGAAACCGTTGTGCGGGAAAAAACACCAAAGACGCAGACCCGGAAATCCTATTTCGTGATCGACGAACCGCAGTTAGTCGTTGAGAAAGAAATTGAAACGAAAAAGTCAGAAAAAGGCTTGCTGAACAAGATCGCCGTCAAGAAGCAGGACGGCGGGGAAAGCGGCGAAGCGGAGAAAAAGAATGCCGAGCATAAGGGCAATCTGTTCTCCGGGATCTTTAATAAGAAGAAAGACGCGGAAGTTCCGGCAGACCGGCTGAGCGAACTTGAAAAAGAAGAAGAAAACATCAAGCTGCCGAAAAAGAAAAAGAAGAAAGCCCCGTCTTCGTCCATGTTTGAGGACCCGGAAATTCTTGAGCAGCAGATCGCGGCTCAGGAAGCCGAGAAGAAAGCACAGGCTGATGCTGAGATCAAAACTGAGGCTGCCTCGGAAGAACCGGTTCAGGCGGCGGTGACCGAAGTGCTTGAGATTAAAACCGCACAGAGCGAGGATGAAGCCAGAGCTAAGAAAAAGCCGCGGGCCAAAAAGCCAAAGGACGCGGAAGAATCTGTGGAGAACAAGGCGAAGCGCACCCGGAAGAAGGCTGAGGAGAAAGCATCCGAAGATAAAGAAGCCGCGGCCAGAGAAATTGCAGAAATGGAAAACGCCGGGAAAGAAAATCCGGAGGTTAAGGTGAATACCACAACCACCGCCGACATCACTGCCGAAAATCAAAATCATTCCCCGATTGATGATGTCAAGCTGGAATTCAGCGCTTCCGAGGAAGTGAACGAACACTCTCTGGAAGAAGCGGTGAACTCCGCCGATCAGGAAGGAAGTGACAAGCATGAAGAATAACGATCCAAGACAGAATCCGCAGATGAAGGATTCTGAATCCAAGCTGGAGCTGGCGAATAAGATTGCCCGTCAAAGCAAGAAAGTAGTCAAGACCTACGCGACGATCGAAGACGGACTGTTTAAAGGCGTGCGCTGGTTAAGCTCCTGGATCGACCGGATCCTGTTTAATCCGCGGTATGGGAAAATTGTTTCGCTGGCGCTGGCCGTACTGTTGTATCTGACGGTCAATTTTACGAACACCAGTTTGTCCAACAACATCCAGAGTGTATTTGAATTGCCTTCCGTGCCGGTCACGATCAACTACAATTCCGATATGTTTGAAATTTCCGGTTTGCCGGGGGAGGTCGCCGCTTACGTCATGGGTGAGATGTCCGACGTCCAGCTGGTCCGCACGCAGAAAAGCTACAGCGTGGTCGCCGATCTTTCCGGTCTGACCGAAGGCACTTATCAGGTGAAGCTGCAGCCGAAGGATTTCTCCGAGCGGGTCAACGTCAAGCTGGAACCGTCGACCGCGATGGTGACGATCAAAAAGAAAGTCACGACGCAATTTGATTTGAGCTATGACTTTATCAATACCGATAAGCTTGATAACATCTATATTCTGGGTGAACCTCAGTTTGAAGCGACAAAGGTGAACGTCCGGGCCGCTTCCGATACGCTTGACAGCATCGCGTTTGTCAAGGCGCTGATCGACGTTTCCGGCAAGACCGCCGACTTTGAACAGGACGCGGTGCTGGTTGCTTATGATCAAACCGGAACTCCGGTCAAAGCGGATATCATCCCAAGCACGGTGAAGGTCAACGTCAAAGTGACATCGCCAAGCAAGGATGTGCCGGTCGCCGTGGAATTGCAGGGCGAAATGCCGCAGGGCAAAGCGATTGAAGAAATTATCTTCGATCATTCATCCGTCAAGATCTATGCGCAGCAGTCCGTATTGGACAAGCTGGACAAGGTTTCCGTTCAGCTGGACGCGACCAAGCTGACCTCCGATACCAAGATGTATCAGACGATCACCTTGCCGACCGGCGTCCGCCAGATCAATCCGGCTCGTGTGAACATGGATATCAAGCTGGGCGACGCCGTATCCAAGACGATCGACAACGTCGCGATCAATGCCATCAACAATACAAACCGCTACAACGTGCAGACTAAAGATGATCAGATCGCGGTCAGCGTTACGGTCTATGGAACGCAGGCGAATGTGGATAAAATCACCGCCGGCGACATTTATGTATACTTTGATATGAAGGACCTGCAGCCGGGCGAGCAGGAAGTCACCTTGCAGGTAAATCAGGATGCAGGGACTTATGTGAAGTACACGCTGCAGCAGGCATCCTTAACCGTCAACGTCACGGATCCAGGCAATTCCGCGGCAGCTGATGACAATGACAGCGATGGAGGAACAAATTAATGGGACGTTATTTTGGAACTGACGGCATCCGCGGCAAGGCCAATGAAACGCTGGACGTACAGCGGGCCTTCCAGGTCGGACGGTATTTGGGCTACTACTTTTCCAGGCAGGGAAAAGGCCGGATTCTGGTAGGCAAGGACACGCGCCTGTCTTCCGGTATGTTTGAAAACGCGATCGCAGCCGGTGCCTCGGCCAGCGGCGCCGATGTGTATTTGTTAGGCTACTGCCCGACGCCAAGCGTGGCGTATCTGGTCAAGCGCGAACAGTTCAGCTGCGGCGTGATGATTTCCGCCAGCCACAATCCGTACTATGACAATGGAATCAAGGTGTTCTCCCAGGCCGGAATTAAGCTGTCCGCTGAAATTGAAGCTCTGGTAGAAGACTATATCGACAATCTGACGGAAATCCCGCTTGTCAGCGGCGAGAAGATCGGCCAGGTCATCCGCTATGACGAAGGTTTGGAGCATTATCTGGACTGGCTGGAATCATTGTTTGATTTCCGGCTTGAACAGTTCCATCTGGCGCTGGATCTGGCCAACGGTTCGGCGACGACGACCGCGGAGAAGCTGCTGCGGCGGATGGGCGCGCACTGCACGGTGATTCACAGCGAGCCCAATGGCGTTAACATCAATACCCAATGTGGTTCCACGCATCCGGAGTCGCTGCAGGAACTGATGAAAAGCGGGATCTTCGATCTGGGACTGGCGTTTGACGGCGATGCAGATCGTTTGATCGCTGTGGATCCGCAAGGCAACCTGATCAATGGAGATTACGTTCTGTATATCTGCGGGAAATATCTGAAAGAAAACGGACATCTGCGCGGGAATACGGTTGTCAGCACAGTCATGGCGAACCTGGGTTTCTTCAAGGCGATGGATCAGCTGGGCATTGCGACGGAATCGACGCAGGTCGGCGATAAATACGTTTATGATTGCATGGTGAAAAACGATTACATGCTTGGCGGTGAACAGTCGGGTCATATCATTTTCAAAGAACATGCGACAACCGGCGACGGCCTGCTGACGGCGCTGAAGCTGTTGGAAGTGATGCACAAAACCGGCAAGAATATCCGGGAGCTGGAGGAAGGACTGAAGATTTATCCGCAGCTTCTGGTCAATGTGCCGGTGAAGGACAAAGAGGCGGCAATGCAGGCGGAACCGATCGTAAACGAAGTTGCGGCGATCAATGAGGAACTGCACGGCAACGGCCGTATTCTCGTTCGTCCTTCAGGCACGGAACCGTTGGTACGGGTCATGGTCGAAGCGGAAAGCGATGAGCTGTGTCATCATTATGTCTACCGCGTCGTTGATTTGATTGAAAAATCGGGACTGTAAGAGAAATTACGGCAAAGCCGGGAAATGAAAGGGAAGGTGGATTCAGCGGCCTTCCCTTTTTTCAAGCTTCCAGCGCTCTCTTTGATTTGATGATGCCATGGCTGCGGGCTTCAGAAAAATATAGCTTTCCGAAGCTGGAAACGATACAATAAAGAAAGATAAGACAGCGGGAGAAGTCCGACTTGTTAATAAAAGAAAGAAGGTATTCCTATGAAAGAGAATCGTTATGATGATCCGGATTTTTTTGAAAAATACAGCCGTATGAGCCGTTCGGAAAAAGGACTGGCGGGCGCCGGGGAATGGCCGGTGCTGCAGGCGATGCTGCCGGATTTCACTTTGAAGCAGGTATTGGATCTGGGCTGCGGTTATGGCTGGCATTGCCGGTACGCGATGGAAAACGGCGCGTCTTCCGTGCTGGGTATTGATCTGTCGGAAAAAATGCTGAATCAGGCGCGAAAAGTGAATCAGCTGGAGGGGATCGAATATCAACAATGTGCACTGGAGGATTATGCTTATCCTGCGGAAATGTTTGACGTCGTCATCAGCTCGCTGACGCTGCATTACATTGAGAATCTGACAGCTTTGTTCCAAAAAGTCGCCCAGACGCTGCGGCGGGGTGGGGAATTCATCTTTTCGATGGAGCATCCGGTCTTTACCGCGGAAGGCAGCCAGCAGTGGCTGGATCAGACTTCTGCCGGCAATCCAGTGTGGCCGGTAACCCGCTACTTTCTGGATGGCCGCCGGGATTCGATCTTTTTAGGTGCAGCGGTTGTGAAATACCATCATTCGCTGACGACGATCGTGCAGGCGCTGCTCGTGAATGACTTTGAACTGGAGGATATTCGGGAGCCTCAGCCGACAGCAGCGCTGATCCGTGAAGTTCCGAAGATGGAGGAAGAATTGCATCGTCCGATGATGATTATTTTCAAAGCGAAGAAACGGTAACCGCCGCCTTCGTTTTCTTTTTTAATCCTGATTCCTGTTCGGGGTTTCATGGATTTCCCAGCTTAAATTTGATACAATGGAAACGTGGGGTGAGACGCAGTGAAGAAAGTAATAGCGATTGTAGAAGATGAAAAAGATCTCAATGAACTGGTCAAGCGGTATCTGGAAAAGGAAGGCTATGAAGTCCGATCTTATTTGACTTACGAGGAAGCTTCCGCCCATACCTCGGACGACGACGTACATTGCTGGATCCTGGATATTATGCTCGATGATAAAAGCGGTTTTGATCTGATTGAAGAAATCCGGATGCAGTCTCCGGAGGTGCCGGTCGTATTCATGTCGGCGCGCGATAAAGAATTTGACCGGATTATCGGTCTGGAAAAAGGCAGCGACGATTACATCACCAAGCCATTCTCGCCGAAGGAACTTGTGCTGCGCATTAACAACATCATGAAGCGGACGTATAAGGAAGATGCCAACCGGATTGTGATTGATGGGTATGAAATTGACGAAGCGCAGCGGCTGGTATTTGAGAAGGGCCGGGAGCTGGATTTGACGACCAAGGAATTCGACCTGTTGATGCTGTTTGTAAAAAACAAAGGCACCGCCTTTTTGCGGGAACAGATTCTTGAACAGGTGTGGGATGTGAACTATTTCGGTTCCGATCGGGTTGTGGACGACACGCTGCGGCGGCTGCGCAAGAAGATGCCGAATCTGAGTATCCATACGATCTACGGCTTCGGCTACCGGCTCGGATAAATGAAGCGCCTGCGCATTTGGCTCAAGGAGCTGTCGCTGTCTCAGCAGCTGCTGACGCTGATCTTTCTGGTCGTTACCGTCTTCACCGTATTCTTCTTCGTCTATCTGTCGGAGAGCGTGAATGAATTTGTTGAAAAACAGATGTACAGCATGCTGCACCGCGCCCAGAACAATATCGCCTTCAACTATTCGATGGATATGGACATCGAAGAAATCGCTGAAAATACCGATCCCAGCATCATCCATTTATTTTATGATAAGGAAACCCGCCAATTTTCCAAAATTGGGACAATGACGTTGGATCCGCAGCTGACCTCTCATCTGCTGGAAGAAGCTGACGGTTTAGCTCAGGAGGTGGCGGACCGCGCCTATGTGCAGGACCGCAAGACGTATTTCTATTCATTGGCGAGACTGGATTCTCATACAATTTTAATCTCACTGATGAGCGACAGCTACCGCAGCGATTTTAAAAACATGCTGCTCAACAGCGTGATCAATCTCAACGTGCTCGTTGTGTCGCTGTTGTTTGTCTGCCTGATGTTGTGGATCAGTTCCTTGATCCATCCGCTGAATCAGATCCGCAATTATATCGAAAAGGTCAGCCGCGGCGAAGACGCCGAGCTGCATATCGAGCGCCGTGATGAGATCGGCCAGGTGGCCCAGGCGTTAGTTGCGATGAAGGATGAGCTGGATAAACAGGAGAAAATCAAGGAAGAAATGATCCAGAATATATCGCATGATCTGAAAACGCCGATCGCGACGATCAAGTCGTACGGCGAAAGCATCAAAGACGGAATTTATCCGTATGAGACGCTGGAAAAGAGCGTCGACGTTATCATCGAGCACGCTGACCGTCTGGAAAAAAAGGTTTACAGCCTGATCATGCTGAACAAGCTGGGTTACCTGACTGACGATGGCATGGCCGGGGATACGCTGGACATGAGTTCGGTGATCAACAAAGCGATTTTGTCTTTAAAAGTCATCCGGCCGGAGCTGGCGATCACAACCCATCTGGAAAAGATTTATTTCCATGGCGAGGAGGATCCGTGGCGGGTTGTCGTCGAGAATCTGCTGGATAACTCTATTCGTTATGCTACCCATGAGATTGTCATTACCTTAAATGAAAAAGAACTGACAGTCGCTAACGACGGACCGTTAATGAGCGAGGAACGGCTGAACAAGCTGTTTAAACCGTATGAAAAAGGAACGGATGGCAAATTCGGCCTTGGCTTGTCGATCGTCTACCGCGTCTGCACGACCTACGGATATCGGGCAGAGGCAGAGAATCTCAACAATGGCGTTATCTTTAGAATCTCCCGACCAGGCGGACTGAAACGTGAAAAGCCGCGGAAGCTGGAAGGGAAATTCAAGGGAAAAAAGGAGAAAATCCGGGAGGAAAAGAATGAAAATTCAAACAGTTAAACTCAACATCAATCCCCGCGAGCCGATCCGGGCGGCGGGCTTTGCGCAGCAGGTCGCACCTTTGGATACCGTGCGCGATCCATTGTTTGCGCGCGTCCTTGTGCTGGAACAAAACGGCTGCCGCTATGTGCATGCCGCATTGGACTCGCTGCAGGCGCCGATTGCGTTAGTCAATGAGGTTCGCGAACGTCTCGAACAAGCCTGGGGATTACCGACCCATGTGATCATCAGCGGAACGCACACCCATTTTGCACCGGATATGCGCGTGGAAAGCTATCGCAATCAGGTCCGCGATCAGTTGTGCGAAGCCTTGATTCCCTTGACGCTGCGGGAAGCGGAGCTGACATGCAGCTATGTGAGGGAGCCGTTTACCGAAGTCGGCCAGAGCCGGATCAGTCACTGGACAACTGATCAGATTTTTGCGCATGCGCTGTGTTTCTATGAAGGGGACAGACGGATTGCTTCCTTGCTGATCTATAACTGCCATCCTACTTCATTAAATGGGGACACGCCGTTTTTCACCTCGGAATATCCCGGTTATGCGATGCGTCAGCTGGACGCGAAGTATCCGGGCGAGTTCTTCTCCTTCTTACAATCTGCGGCCGGCGACGTCAGCACCCGCTTTACCCGGAAGGAACAGACCCCGGCCCAGATGGAACAATTCGGCGCGGTTATGGCGGAAGAGTTTGAGCGGCTGTTAGCCCGGCCCGCTGAGAAATACCCGGTGGAACTGGATTATGCCGAGCGTGTCGTTGAGCTGAAGCATGAGCTGAAAGATCCGGCAGATCTGGTGATTCCGGATTATTACAGCGAGCGGGAGCGGATTACGCTGCAGTATGGCATTGAACGGAGTAAGGAGAACCTGGCTCATCCGGAGAAACTGCGGCATCAGACGACATTCACAGCGTTGAAAATCGGCCCGTTCCGGTTGATCTTCAGTGAATTTGAGCTGTTCAGCGAGTACAATACCGCGACCCTTCCTGGCCGCAGCGCCCTGATCTGTTATTCCCAGGGGTACAGTCACTATGTCGCGGGTCCATCGTTTGACGGCATGACCTATGAATCACTGCAGGATACGCTGAGCGCAGATACCCGCCGCGCGTTTTTGGACGTAATCCGTCAGCTTTCAGAAAATTAATCAATTCAAAACTTGGATCCGGGTATGACATTGGGAGCGCACCGCAAAAATCAGGATTCAGAAAACAGTCATCCAGG
Source organism: Holdemania sp. (assembly GCF_986127675.1). NCBI lineage: Bacteria > Bacillati > Bacillota > Erysipelotrichia > Erysipelotrichales > Erysipelotrichaceae > Holdemania > Holdemania sp. Next base: position 30,608 of record NZ_CFQZWI010000023.1, read on the forward strand.
AGTGAGGGGCTTCAGGGTGAGCGATATGATTTCCGATTTGATCACAGTGCTCAATTAAGCCGAGAACGTCAGTTTTTAAACAAACTGGCGTTTTTGTTTTTATTTCGATCCAATCGAAACTTGATGCCCCACTTCTATATTAACTTTGTCCTGTCGCATCAAGGAAGCTGCCGATTGCAAATTTCAGGTAAACAGGAAAGGGGTGGGAAATTTCGTGGTATAATAAAACGGTTTAAAGGAGAATATGACCATGCGTAAGAAGGGAAAATGGTTGGGAAAACTCGTGCAATTTGAACTTTTGTATCGGGTTTGTTTATATTTGTTCGTCAACCCGCTGCTCAGTCAGCTGCTGCGGTTATATTTAAGCCGGGCGCGGTCGGGAATGACGTTTAATTCAGATATTATCTTGCGTTTTTTATCCTTGCCGGGGATTTTATTAGCTTTATTTTACATGCTTGTGGGTACCGGGCTGATTGTTTTTGAATTCAGCGTGATCCTGCATTTAATCGATAAAGGCCAGCGGAATGAAGAACTGTCGATCCGCGAAGCCTGCCGTCAGTCGCTGTTTTCATTGAAAGGAATCCGCAGCTTTCAATTACCGTTGTGCACACTGTATTACGCTTTATTTTTGCCAGCCGTGCACCTGGTATATATCAATGCGCTGATTCCGCGGCTGCGGGTGCCGGAATTTGTGATTGGTGAATTGCGAATGACAGCTTCCGGCCGCCTGTTGATCGGCGCTTTCTGGCTCTGTCTGTACGGCCTCGGGATTTTCTTCCTGTTTGTCCCAATCTTGATGATCTATCGCCGCTTAAAGCTGAGTCAGGCTGTGCAGGAGAACATCAGATTGTGGAAACATCTGACGATCAGAGAACGGGGACAACTGGCAGTGGGGTGTGGTCTGTGGTTTCTGGCAGAGTACCTTGTCGTTGATTTCCTGCCGAAAGCGTTGCTGATCAACTCTGATTTTAACCGGTACTTTTTAAAAAATCTGATTTTATCGCCGACATTCCGGCATTATCTGCTGCAATCGGTTCTGATTCAGCTGGCGTTCTTTTTGATGAGCTTAAGTTTTTTCTATTCTTTAGTCCGCATGGTGCGCAGGCTTGGCGTGGAGATGATCGAAGAAGAGCCGGAAAGCGAGAATGTGGAAAAACTGAATGAGGCGGTATCCCGGGTGCGCGGGGTCACTGCGGCAGGCATACGGAAAGTGAAGTCCCATGCCGGTCTGCCACGTTGGCTGCGCCGGCATCCGTGGATCTGCGGGCTGCCGCTGATTCTTGTTTTCTGCTTTGGTCTCTTCGAAATCTTCCCTGATTTTATAACGTTCCTGCTGCCGATCAGCCTGGTTGTCAGCGCGCTGTATCTTTTGGGAGCGCTGGCGACGAAGCTGCGCCCGCAGTCGGCGGGGAAACTGAATTGGGTTTATGTCAGAGTCCATAGTTGGCTGAGCCGGCGGCGGGTCTATCAGCGACATCCCTGGATGGTGCGGGTTCTGCTGCTCTTGATGGTCATGTACAGTGCCGATCTCTATCTGCGGCCGCTGTCGCGTGAACATCAGCCGTGGGCGATCGGACATCGCGGATCAGCTTATGCGATTGAAAATACGATTGAAGCTGTGCGGCAGGCAGCGATCGCGCATGCCGATTATGCTGAAATTGACGTTCAGCTCAGTGCCGACGGCATCCCTGTCGTTTATCACGATCCCACTTTGACGCGGTTGAGCGGTGTAAATAAAAAAGTAGAAGAGCTGACGGCGGAGCAGCTGCAGTCGCTGACGCTTCATTCAGAAGGTCAGTATATCAAAGGAAAAATTCCAACACTGAGGCAGATGATTCAGACGATGAAGACCTGGGAAGGGGAAACCGGTCTGCTGATCGAACTGAAACCGGTTAACGGCAATCAGACGAAACTGGTTGAAAAAGTAATTGAAGTGGTGGAAAGCGAGAATTTTGCGGCACGTTCCATCTTCATGTCGCTGGATTATGAAGCCGTACAAAGCTTACAGCGCCAGCGGCCGCAGTGGTGGATTGGGTATTGCGTGTATGGAACAGCCGGAGAGATGGATTATCGAATCTGGAATTGGAATATCGACTTTCTGGCGGTTGAGGAAAGTCAGATTTCCGTCAGCTTTCTGGAACAGGCCGGCCGCGCCTGGATGCCGATCAGATCGGAAGAGCGTCGTGTAGGGAA
>NZ_CFQZWI010000024.1:0-32659 GCF_986127675.1 Holdemania sp.
AAAGGCATAGAAAAAGGGATGCGGAAAGGTGTAAAGAAAGGCGTGAAACAAGGGATGAAACAAGGGTTGGAACAAGGGATGGAACAAGGGATGGTTCAAGGAATCGTAAAAGGGAAAGTTTCCTTGCTGAAGGAGTTACTGCGGCAGAAATGGGAATTAACGGAAAGTGATGAGAAAGATTTGGACAGTTTAAATGAAGAAGAAGTGAATCAGGTCGTCCAAGTTTTAAATAGAATAAATACCCCGAAAGATCTTCATAATCAACTGAAAAAGCTTTCTGATTCAAAGCATCAAGCGGAGAATCATGCTCAGTTTTCATTTTCTCATGACTAACCGAAGGAGAGAAGCCAAGGGAAGAAAAACGAATGGATTATCTAAAGAACACCAGTGATGTAATCGTCAAGATGCGTATCAAATAGGATGAAATGAACATGAAGCAGATAAAAAAAGGCATAGAATAAAGGATAGCACAGGGTGAAAGGGAGAATTAACCCTGAAGGACAGACGGAATCAGAGATGAGCGTTAACGGAAACGGATGAAGCCTGTTTAGATAAATTAAAGGAGAAGGATGTCGATCAGATAATCTTAGTTTCATATAAGATGAATACGCTGGTCGATTTCCATGATCAGCTTAGAAAACTCACCCCGTCAAATATTAACGGTTAAGAATAAAATCTGTAATTCTTCAAACAGACTAAAATAAAATTGTCTTTTGGTTAACCGACAAATAAAGTGTCATGATCATAAAATTACGTTCAGGATTCAATCTATGAACCGATCAAATTTTGAAAAGAAGAAAGAGCAGAAACCAGTATAATGATCAATGTGGAAATCTTAATTTTAACGATAATCTCTGGTTAATTTAGACGGAGGTTCCATGAGAGGAGCAGACCATGAAGGGAATTTTATTGTTAAGCCATGGCGATATGGCGAAAGGCATGCTGCAGTCATCTTCAATTTTTTTCGGTGAGAATTTGCCGCAGGTGCAGGCTTTAGGCTATCAGATGACTGATGACAGCGAGGCGTTTGAGGAAATGATTGGTAAGGCGATCGCGGAACTGGACAGCGGCGACGGCGTGCTGGTGCTGACGGATCTGTTTGCGGGAACGCCGGCGCACAAGACGACGCGCTATTTAAAGCCGGGGCAGGTCGATGTGATCTGCGGTGTTAACCTGCCTTTGTTTTTAGAACTGCTGGGTTTGCGGGAAGCTGGTGATCTGGAGCTGAGCACGCTGATGCAGACTGGAAAAGATGGAATTCGGCTGTGGGAAGTCGCACAGCCGCAGAGCGACGACGATTTCTTTTAAAATCGGACGATTACGATAAGACTGAAGATTTATATTTTACAAAAACCCTGGCTGAGGCTGGGTTTTTTGTGGTTTTGGGCATTGGAAATCAGAAATCCAGATCAGGCTGAACAGGAAGATCAAAATTTCTCAGCTTCTTTCTTCACCTTGGGGTTGATGCCGTAAATCAGAAAGCTTGATTCAAGTCACAACTAAGATCTCAGAATGAAAAGTTCACAAAAAGCGTCCATTAATTATTACTTTTTGAAATTTTAGGTGAAAGCGCTTTAAGTATAATGATGATGTTGAAATCAACGGAAATCACCGCTGATGAAAAAAGAGGAGGAAAGGAAGAATGATTGTTCAACTTAGAATCGACGAACGTCTGATCCATGGACAGATTACCACTGCCTGGTCACGCTATCTCGATGTCAGCCGGATTGTCGTCGCGAGCGATAAGCTGGCTAAGGATCCGCTGACCACCCAGACGCTGCTGATGTCGGCGCCCGCAGGCAAAAAGGTCGCGGTGAAGACGATTCCCGACGCGATTAAGCTGCTGTCCGATCCGCGCGTGGACACGGTGCGCGTGCTGATCATTGTCGACAATCCGAAAGACGCGGTCGCTTTGGTCAAAGCGCTGCCGATCACGGAGGTCAACGTCGCCAACTACGTCAAGAAAAAATCCGCCAACAAGGTCAATCTGACACGGGGAGTCAATTCTGATCCGGAAGATCTGGTCTATTTCAAAGAACTGGCCCAGATCGGCGGTCATGTATTCTCACAGCTGATTCCATCCAACCCGGTTGAAAACTTCGCCGAGATCGTTTCCAAACTTTAAAGAAAAAGGGGGTTCCTCATGACCAACGCATTATTGATCGCGTTCGCCTATCTCTTATGGCAGGTTGCTGACAACTGGCTGGGATGGCAAACGTTTACCCGTCCGTTAGTTTTATGTACATTAACCGGTTTAATGTGCGGCGATATCACCACCGGCGTCATCATTGGCGCAGAACTGGAAGCTGTTTACATGGGCGTCTCCGCCATTGGCGGCGAAGCACCGTCCAACTATCAGGCCGCTTCCGTTCTGGCTGTCGGTTTCGTTGTTCTGTCCGGCGCGGATCAGGGCGTCGGCTTGGCGCTGGCCGTTACCGTCGGCACGCTGATCAACGCCGTGAAGCCGTTCACGCAGGCCATTGCCTTAGCGCTGCATCCGTGGTTTATGAAAATTGCGGAAACCGGCAATGTTAAGAAATTCCGCATCGCCATGTGGATGCAGGTCATCTTCGTTTCTCAGCTGCTGAACACGATCGTCGTCTTCTTGGTCGCGTTGGGCGGCGAAGCGGGTTTGCAGACGTTTATCTCGATCTGCCCGGCCTTTATCATCAATGGTCTCAACGCTTCCGCGAACATGCTGGTAGTCGTCGGCTTATGCTTGACGACGCAGGCGATCTGGAATGGAACAACAACCGTCATGTATGTCATTCTCGGTTTTGTCGCCGTCAAATATCTGGCGCTGGGCACGCTGCCGCTGGCGTTGATCGGCATCGTCATTGCCTTCGCGCATTTCCAGAACAGCTATAAATTAGCGCAGAGCCGCTCTGCCGCGGCGATTGGCACGAATGCTCAGGAAGGGGATGATTTCTATGAATAAGGCGCCGAAACTGACTCCGGAAGAACGAAAAATGTTGAATAAATCGTTCTACTTCTCCTTAGGCACCAACATGGCAAGCAGTAAGGTTTCCCAGCAGTCCAAGTGCTTCGCGATGGCGATGGCGCCGGGATTGGAAATGTTCTATGACGATCCGGAAGATCGCCGCAAGGCTTTCTACCGCCACGCCGGCGAATTCTTCAATACCCATCAGGTATTCTTGGGTTTGTTGGTCGGTATTTCGCTGGCAATGGAAAAGCAGCAGGCTGAACATCCGGAAGACGATATTACGGAAACCATTTCCACGCTGAAAGCGTCCCTGATGGGACCGACTGCCGGCATCGGCGACAGCTTCTTCTTCAACTGCTACCGCGTCATCATCGCCGGTCTGTGTATCGGATTATCCGCCAACGGCAGTCTGCTGGGCGTCATTCTGTTCGTCCTGTTGTACGGCTGCCTGCTGCTGGTCTACAAATATATCTTCTTAACGGCCGGCTACCGCTACGGCACCAGCCTGATCACGGAAGCCTTTGAACGCGGCATCGTTCCGTTAATTACGGAAGCAGCGGGCATCCTGGGTGCGATCATGGTCGGCGCGCTGATCGCGCAGAACGTTTCGATCAAAATTGCGCTGCAGCCGGTGATCGGCGGTGCGACGATCGACTTCCAGGGCATGCTGGACTCGATTATGCCGGGCCTGCTCTCCCTGTTATTGTGGGGCTGGAGCTTCTCCCAGGTCCAGAAGGGCTGGTCGCCGACGAAATTGATCTTCATGATCATGGGCGCCTGCATCGTGCTCGCTTTCTTCGGCATCCTCTAAAAAACCAAAGGCTGTCACGCAAATTCCAACCCGTGACAGCCTTTTTTAAAGCACATGGAAAATCCCGACGACATCCTTATAGGAGCGGTCATACAGAGTGTTGATAAACAGCTCGTTCTGATGGATGAACTGCTTCAGCAGGTAGGAAATGATCTGAACGTTCTCTTTGCTTCCATTGCCCTGTTGATAAAAGATGTAGACGCTCGCTTTCGCCCGTTCCCACAGCATCGGCTTCTTGTTGACGAACACCTCGAAGACCGGCTGCGCGATCCGCAGCGCCAGCGGCGTGATCAGGATGATATTCTTTTCCTTCTCATAGCTGATGAAGCTGCTGCGCATCTTTAAATCATGGATGAAATGTTCATAATCGCCTATTTCATTCTGATACAGCTTGTAGATTGCGTCATAGACCTGCATCTGCGAGGTGAAGCTGCATTTGTGGAAGTTCTTTTCACGGAACAAGGTCCGCGCTTTCGCGTTGAAGCGCTGAATCAGAAATGTGGAAAGAGAATTGAGATCCGACTGGATGTGATTCAGGTTGCAGTCGATCAAGGCTCCGGCGTAATTCTCCGGCAGGATGTGTCTGTTGACGTCTGTAAGCAGCGCGTCATAAGCGTCAAGCTCATGATTGAACAATTCCGTATATTCCAACACGTCAATGGATTGGATATAGCGCCCATACTGCATGCGTATTCGATCGGACAGATTTTCGCTGTAATACCGACCATGCCGGGAAACGACCGCAAATTTCATTTTGTTATAATAAGTGTTATTTTTAAATAGCGCGGAATTGAAGATGTAATAGGCATCCACTAAATCGACCTCCTGCAGATACACGCCGTGTTTCACCTTGTAAAACAAAGCGAACAGCGAGCTGATATCCGCGGATAACAGGCCGATTTTTGTCGAACCGGGAAGCTTCTCGGAATCGGAAGTGAAATCAAACTCTTTTTTCAAATTCAAGCCGTACAGATAACAGGCAAAATCCCGATAAAAAATCGTGTCGAATATGCCGTCGACTTCGTAATATTTGGCAATAAAATCGACAACCTCCTGGACTTCCTCCTGAATTGCGTGCCGGTCTGCGTCAGGAATCCAATCCGGCTGTCTTATCGTCATACAACAGGCGATCAGCGCGGCAAAAGATAAAATGTCAGTTTCGCTTACGCCTTCCTGAAAATAAACTGGAAGCTGAGCGTAGATTGCCTGGGCAGCTGGATAAACCGGCAGCGAATGCAGCCGCTGGATCTGGGAGGGGGTCAAGTGAAGATCTTTGCTGAAAGGGGAGCGGGTTCTGGCAAGCAGAAGATACTGCGCCAGTTTGATAAAGTGGATGTTTGGAATGGTGATCGCCTGTTGAGCGCTGAAATAACGCAGCACGCAATCGCGGACTGCCGTGGGATAGTCGGTATGATTGAGAAACAGCGCGTTGAAAATACTGGTGCGGACAAGCTGCGGATTTTCATGAACGAAGACCTTATGCATAAAAATCAGGCAGATTCGTTTCGACCATTCGGTACCTTCAATATATAACCCGTAATTGCGTTTGTTTTTCAAGTCGAGATGGAATTGATCGAGGATCAGCTGTGTCGAATCCAGCGTGCGCAGCACGGTGCTTTTGGAACAATATAAACTGTTCATCAGTGAGTCAATCGTCGTATAGGATGAAGCTGTTAACAGCTTCATCGCAATCGTATATGCGGTAGAAAATTCAGAGTAGTTCAAGTAGCGAAACTGGCGGAATTCTTTCAGGATCTGCGCTAAAAATGGCTGTGCCTGTTCCGGCTGGACCATCGTTAAACAATAACCGGAGGCAATCTTGGTGTCGATGAAGCAGCCATGTCCGCGGAGATAATCGTTGATCAAATCAATTTCCTTGCGGATCGTGTTGATCGAAACGTTGCATATTTTACTGAGTTCTTCGCTGCTGATGTAATCATGACAGGCCGCGATTTGCTGCAAAAGTGTTTTTCCAAGTTCGTTTAGCATCATTATTTCTCCTGAACTTCATTATAAAGGATTTTCAGGATTATTGCATGTGCATGGTGAGCAGACGGGTTATTATGGCCGTTTCGTGGTTTCGTTTGTTTCCGATTCTCCTGATCGTATTTCCAAGAACGCAGGGATCAGGAAGTGAATTTTTGAACAGCTGCAGGCTCTGCAAAATAAAAATGACGAGGCATATCGCAAATGGATTCATGTCCGGAGCGCGGCGCTTTTTCTCAAACTTCAATTTGATCCTGCTGCTGTAAAGTCTGACAAGGATGGATCTAAGCCATTTAGACAATGAAGCAAAATAGTCTTTTTACAAACAACGCCGTAAAATTTTACTGCGCCCATCGAAGAAACATTGCAGATCTTACTTCCTTTCACTCACCGCTGGCATCATTGCCGCAAAAGAAGAGGTGTTGTAAGATTTTATCTTCTGATTGTTATAACATTGTTTTCCCCGAGGCATGTTACTATAACACATTCCGGATGAGTTTGGCAGAGGAAAGTCAGGAAGAAAGCAGGGACTTAAAATAAAACAAAAATCATAGGTCCAAGTGAGGAAAATGATTTTCGAGGCTGTGCTTAAAGCGCTAAATAACGGATTGTGCAGGGAGATCAAGGAAGTTATAATAAGTTTAGATGAAGAATCTGGGCATGGGAGAAACAGCTGATGATTGATATCCGGGACAGAACCGCTTGTCCAACTTTGGAAGAAATTGGAGAGTACGTCAAGAATCCCCTATTTATTCAATTTTGCGAAGACATTAAAAACAGATATAAGGGCAAAGAAAAAATAGAATTTAGTTCCTGCAGTTGGAAATTCGGTTGGAATGTTAAGTGGAGAAAGGCGGGAAAGAATCTATGTACGATCTATCCTGAAAAAGGATATTTTTCCGTTTTAATCGTTATTGGACAAAAAGAGAAAGAAGCGGTTGAGGCTGTTCTGGAAGAATGTACCGCAGAATTAAGAGAGCTTTATTATCAGACGCAAATGGGGAATGGACAAAAATGGCTGATGATCGATTTAGAGGAGAAATCAAAAATGTATGCCGATATATTTCATTTGCTTGATATTCGCAAAGGCAGATGATTTCGGTTCAGTTGGACCAGCCCTGCATCTGGGAATTGAAATATAAATGGAAAAGAGGCAGATGAAAAGGCTGTCGAAAAGTATGGGGCAATTATATCGGCGGCACAGACGACAGTTTGACTTTGCTGGATTATCTCATTGGAAAGCAGAAAGATGAAATTTCATTAAGTGAAATCTTGGCGGATACAGGTCTGGATTAGCTGAATTGGAACTTCCAAATTACGGAATGGCCGCTTGAATTGAAAGACGAAGACGGTCTGGAACATGAATTTGATTTTTCGATCAGCCTTATAACCGATCTGGCCGCTCTTTTGTTGGAGTGTCAGGTTAATGGCAATGTGCCTTTAGGGCTAATTCAAAACAATGCGGATGACTGTACAATTCGAATTATTTCCACTTCCAAGGAAAAAGCTTGTATGAACAAAACACTGGCTGATTTGTCGAAGGACCCGCTGGCTCATGATCTCTATGAAATGGTTCCAGAGGAAGAAATGAAGGAAATAGCTCGCGACTGCGAAAATCTGCGTAAGGAATTATTTGGGTAAGCGGCCAGTCAGAATGAAAGGATGAAGAAAAGATCTGATTGAAGAACTTGCCGAGGTTTTGATGGATTTTAACGATGTTCTTCGATGTTATGGTATCTCTTCGGAAGAATTAAATCGGCTTATATCACAAAGTTTGAAAAAAATATGAAGCGTGGGTAAGCAAACCTCAGAAAAGAGAACCGGGCTCTCTAAAAGCAAGGTAACTGCTACACTACGGCATAGAAAGGAATGGAATTCGATGAAGACTGAAGAAGAATCCGGATGGGTTGAGAAAATTAACAAGATCTCAGGAAAAGAAGCTTTCATTCAATTTCTTGAAGACCTGTCTTTAGATTATCAACAACATCTTGAAGCATGGGAAAATACGACAATCCCTGACTATTTGCAACAAATGGCAAGCTGGATAGAAGACGATTCAGCCAGTCCCACCAAGAATATAGTCTGGGCGGAAGTGGATTTTCAGGTTTTGGCTAAAATTCTCTATATGGGAAAGCTCTATGAATAAAAGCTTTGCCCGGATTTCATCCTTCTCAATACGTTGGTTTCAAAAACATAATCAATTTGAAGCTGACGGACTGCAGCGAATCAATTCATTCGCTGTTTTTTATGGAAAAGAATGCGGCGAAGCGCTCAGTGTTCCGGAGGTCTTTTCTAGTTCAAAGCTCAGCTCATTGTTGAGTCGGAAAAGCAAAAGGAACGTTTTAAAATTGAGTTCAGTGGAAATCAGTTTCCGGATGTTTTAGCAGAAACCCAAACATGAACGCTTATCCGGATCCCATAAAAAAAGCGCCGCCGTTTATGGCTTTGCGCTTTACGAATTCAGTTCAGGCATGCTTTGCATTATAATCAAGACACCAGTTGATCGCATCCGCTGCGGATTCTACGATGTGCCCGGCGATGCGCTGCAGCTTGGGACTGCCGCTTTGCATCGCGAAGGTATGTCCCGCCCCGGCAAACATTTCCGCATCGTTCTGAGCGTCGCCGATCACCGCGATTTCCTCCGCTTTCAGCTTATATGCGGTCTTCAGATAGTCGATAAAGACACCTTTATGCGCCGCTCCGTTTCCAATTTCCAGAAGCTGTTTTCCGCTCTGAGTGACAAAGCATTGTCCCTGCAGCCGTTCACGCAGCCGCAGAAGGGCCGCAAGACAGACTTCCGGCGAAGGCAGCGTCAGCGACAGCTTGCCGGCGAGAATCCCGCGGTCATCGTTGAGGAACTCATCCAGTGTAAAATCCATGACCTGACCGATTCCAAGCTCAGCGCATTCCTTTCGGTAACGCTGCGCCGTTGGATGAAGAGGATCCGCAAAGATCCGTTCGGAATTCATGCCCTGAACCTGAATCATAGTCCATTGCGGAAACTCGCCGTCAAGGATGGCGACGATTTCGCGAAGCTGGCGGACCTGCAGCGGATCAGTGACGACGAACTGTCCCTGATCATAACAAACGGCGCCGTTAAATCCCGCGGCCCGGATGGCGCGAAACCCATATTTTTCTAACAAATGAATACCGTAGCCGATCATCCGTCCGCTGGCAACGCAAAACTCGATCCCCTGACGCTGAAGTGCTTTCAGCGCCGCTTCATTGGCCGGACATAAATCAAAGACCGTTTCTCCATGCCCTTCAAATAATGTGCCGTCAAGATCGCTGACAATCCATTTAATCATAATCGCTCCTTCTCCCCCCCCTGTTTTTTTTCTCTTTGCTTCTTATTTTACTCTGAAATCGGGCCTGAACGGAAGTTGAGATTTCCGCTTATCCGTCGCCGTTTCCGCTTCAGTATGCAGCTTATTCGTCTTCGTCGTCAAACTGCGGGAACTGATAATCATTCATGCAGACGACCGCTTCTCTGCCGACGTCGGCCAGCGCTTTGATCTCAGCCTCCGTTGCATTTTCATCCAGGCAGGTCAGCTGCAGCAACATGGGAAAATTCATTCCGGTAAACAGATAAGTGTTCGGCCGGGAAAGGTAGGGCAGAGCCAGCTGATTGACGCTGCCGCCCAGAATATCGGTGCACAGGATGACCTGATCGTCATCGTTAACACTTGCCCAGAACGATTCCAGTTCCGCTTTGGGATCACAATCGTCAACATAAGCACTGATCGCTGTGATCTGGTCGATATTGGCTGTGAAAATACTTAAGGTGTTCAGGAGGCCCTTCGCCATCCCGCCGTGACTTAAGAGTACAATTTTACGCATCATTCTTCCTTCTTTCTTTCATTTTTTCAGTTTTGTGAGCTGAAGCCCGCAAGGCCGCGCAGCCGCAGCTCGCCGATGCCGGTTTGGGGTCTGGATCCGATGAAGACCGATGATCGGAAATGAATGGAAATCATTTACCGGAAGCTGCTTCCCAGCGTCAGCACCGCGAAATGATATTCCAGAATTACATCCATCAGATGCTCATAATCCGGATTTTTAACCAGTTCGTCGATCACAAGCCGGTCGTGAAACACCGTTTCCAACAGATGCGGCACGTATTCATTTTCAAACCGTTCCGCATCCTTCGCGACCTGTCCGCGATCCCAATACACGATGATCTGCGCTTTATGCAGGCTGTGATTCCAAGGGATCGGCCGTTTCAGGACAAAGACGCCGATGATGACGTTGGCGGTGTGAGAATGCAGGCCGCTGAGAATGACGACGTTATCCCGTGGCTGTGACGCCATGATTTCCTCGCAGGTACGCAAGTCCTCTTCTAACGCCTGAGGGCTGTCCAACAGAACCGGCTTCAGCGATTCACTGATTCTTTTCAGACAGGCGTCCTCGCTGGCCGCCTCTACCCCGGTAAAGATCAACTCCGGCCGCAGATCACTGCGAATCTTGAAATTGCTGTGATGATTGCCGTTGACGAATAAGGAACGGATCTTGCGCTTGGTGCTTTCATCAAAGAACAGATCCAGCTGGAAAACCGTCAGCGACTTGGGAAGAAACGTTAATTCTTCAGGGTTGTACGAGGTAAATAACAATTCATACAGGCTTAAGTCAGCGTCTTTTAATTCATACAATTCCAAAACGTCGATCTGTTCCATGAACCGGCCGAAATTGCGCATCAATCGTTCCGCGATTCCGCGGCCGACGCTTTTGTCGATGTTGGATACGCAGCAGGCGCGGATCTTTTTAAACTTCCATGGGAAGCGGCCGAAGACCGGGTGGATTACCAGCGCCAGCCGCGTGATTTCCTCCGCGCTGATTTCGATTTCATACTTCTCATGCAGATACACCATCGCCTGCATCGCCATTTTCCGCGACATCAGCGAGCTTTCCACCTGCACCTCGCTGGCAAACTGTGTCGTGCGCAGATGATAGCGGGAACGGGTAAACAAACCGTCAAGGTGCAGCGCGATGTCGTCGACCAGCTTGATATCCTTGTTGATCGAGCTGAACTGATTGGTCTGCGCCAGATGCTGAACGAGATCGAATGCGATATCCTTGCTTTCCAGAAATCCGTCGCGAAACATTTCGTCCGGACTCAGCGCGATCCGGAAACCGACGAAACCGATTGCCAGTAAAATGATATCTTCGCGGATAAAGGTGCATTGAAGTAATTCGGCGCACTGGTTCAGCACCAGCTTGGCGACGTAATACGAATTCCGGTTCGTGAACCGGATAATGGTTGATTCAGGATAGTCCAGCAAATGACCGTTCTTGCTGCGGACGGCGGAGATCAGAATCAGCCGGCTCAGGGAAGCCAGACTGGAGACCGACAGGTTGTAGCTGATGAACGTTTCCTGCAGCGATCGGATGATCCGCTCAATCCGCTGCTGAATCTGTGGATCAAATCGGTAAAGCCGGCCATATTCTTCCGGTTGGGCCAGGTGCAGTGAGGTCGTGGAATAATTGCCGTATTCATAATTCAGGCACAGCCGGAGATCATGTTCCCGGCCGCTGATTTTCATTCCGTGGCGGCTTTTGGAAACGATCTTTAAATCGAACAGCTTCAGAATTTCACGAGCCCGGTTCAGAATCTGTTTGACACTGGTCAGGTTCATGAAAAGCAGATCTTCCAGCTCCTCAATGCGGGTGTAATCCTGCCGGCAGAGCAGCGTGCGGATAATGAAATGCGCGCGGTCAACCTGAATCGGATTGAGGATATGCTGCGAAGGGCGAACGGATGTGTTCTGCATAAACTGCTCGAAGCGTTCCCGATCTTCAATGATCAGCCAGTACCCGCTGCCCGTTTTGGAGGCGATCGCCGCGCCCTGATCGCTCAGCGCAAGATTCAGCTGGCTGAGGTTTTTACGGATTGTCTTGCTGGAAACGCCCAGACTGTTGGCAAGAAATTGGGAACTGACGGGTTCCTTAGTCCGGTTCAGCCGGTCGAGCAGCTGTATTTGAATCGGAAGCAGTTTTTCCTTCATCCGTTCACCTCCTGTTGTTCAATCAATCCAGTTCAAGGACTTCCAGCTGCGCATGCGCCGCGGCCCAGGTCTTTATGGCATCCAGGGCCGGGGGATCATAGACCAGAAAATCAACGTAACTATGCGCGTTGCCCAGCGCGGCGTTGATCAACATCCCGCTTTGTCCCTCGCTCAATATCCGGCTGACTTCTTTTTCCACCTGTTCCCGATGCGCGATCTTTTCCTTTTTCGCCAGCGCAGGCGCCTCGTTGACGACAACGCTGCAATAGCCTGCCTGACACGCCCGGACAAGGTTTGTTGATTCTTGTTTTTCAGTCGCTTCGCCTTCTTCGTTTAACAGCGGCAGGCAGAAGCTGATGCCTTCGATGATATCCTGCCGCAGCTGCAGCTTCTTTGTCCGGCGGGTGTAATTCTCAGCGATAAAGACGATATCGCGAGGATCAATCCAGCCACGTTTTTCCCATTCTTCATGCAGCACGGCTTCCAATTCGAGCAGCGACACCCGTTTTTTCCCCCGGCTTGTCAGCTTCCCGACCCCGTTCAGAAACTGAAGGGAGCCAAGATAAGCTTCGACCGCAATTTCCCCCAACGCGTCAGAAAGCATCATATATAATATCATGAAGCAGTCTTCCTCACGGAGGTCTTTAAATTTCGGATGTTTTTCAACTTTGAGGTTCAGCCGGTGACGCTTGTTGTCCAGCGTGGGGATAACCTGAATTTCATCTGGTCTCCAGGTCCGGCCGTTGTATGTGAAATTGCCTTTGAGCGCCGGGTGGCTGGCGTCGAAACACCAGCGGGATTTCAGACTGTCAGGCAGCCGGGAACAAAAATAATAGGCCAGAATTCTGCGCACGGGATCCAGCGTTGTTGTCAGTTCCAGATGAATTTCCCGGCTGTTCTGCGGTTGGAACAATCGGAATGCAAAGCCGGGCAGCACCCGTTCCATCATTTGCAGCAGCTCCGGGTTCACCTCTTCAAATCGCCCCTGGCCGATCAGGCGTTCAAAGCGGTCATGCTTCTGGACGAATTCGTCCATAAATTGTGCAACATTTTCTTTTAATCGAATCATCGGGTTCTCCTTTAAGAAAGGAAGCACGCAAGAGTCCTGCGTGCTTCCTGTTCATCCTGATTTTGCGGCTCAGGCAAGAATGCCGATCGCCGAAAGAACGATGGCGGCCACCAGCACGATGACGATCATCTTGCCGGACGTCATGCTCTTGCGGCCTAACCCCCAGTAGATCAGGGCGACGGTGACCACGTTGCCGAAATGCGGAATGATCGAATCCAACAGATCGTTGACTGGCTGGACGACTTCGCCATAGCTCATCGTAATGCCGAATTTGACGTTGACGGTCGAAGCGACCAGCGCGCCGACAACGGACAGGCCGAGTACAGACGCCGCTTCCGTGATGTGCTGCAGCTGCGCGCTGCGGGTGGTGACGAAGGTAACGCCTTGTTCATAGGCGACGAAGAACAATTTGTAGAAGGCAAACCAGATGACCAGCTGAATCACTTCGGCGATGACCCAGCCGACAATGCTGCCTTCCAACGCCATATACGCGGCAATCGCGCCCAGGATTGTCATAAACATGATCCAGATGATCGCATCGCCGATGCCGGCCAGCGGTCCCATCAGCGCGGTCCGCATTTCAACGGCCTGTTTGGTTGCGTCCGGATCCTTCGTGGATTCGATCGCGATGCATGCGCCGAGGATGATGTTGCCCATCCACGGATGTGTATTATAGAATTTGAAATGATCCTTGTACTTTTCCGCTAACAGATCGGCGTCGCCGTCATAGATCTTTTCCATCGCCGGATGGATGGAGTAGACCCAGCCGCCCGACTGCATCGTTTCATAGTTAAACGGCGACTGACGTGTGAAAATATAACGGTTTAAGCAGCGCCGGAGATCTTTTTTGGTTAATACATTACTCATCGTAGTTCCCTCCGTTTCCGGCCGCTGCGGCGGTATTGCCCTTTTCCAAGCCTTTATAGACCATGTAGGCGGCGACGAACGCGAACATTGAAATCGCGACCATCGACAGTCCCAGGTAGGAGGCGGCGGCGAAGCCGAAGATCATAAAGACGCCGTATTCGCGGATCGGCAGATATTTCATCAGGATCGCGAAGCCCACGGCCGGAAGCATCCCGGCGGCGGTATTCAGGCCCTTGGTCAGCCAGACTGGCATGTTCGCCAACAGGGTGGTAATAATCCCGGAGCCGACGGTCATAACCAGTAAGATCGGCAGCGTGTAGAGCGTAGCGCGGAAAATATTCCAGCCGTGCGCCCAGATACCCATTTTATCGAACTGGTGTTTTTCAACGCAGTCCATCTGTTTGTGAATGAAGAAGGAACCGCACATTTTCGCAAGGATATCAAACTGCGTGCCTAAGGTCGCAACCGGAATTCCGGTCGCCAGGCCCGCTTCGACCCCGCCGCCGGTCGCAATCGCGAAGACGGTACCGACGACAGTACCCATCGCGTAATCCGGAACGGAGGATCCGCCGTAACCGCCGACCCCCAGACCCATTAAGCATAACGTGCCGCCGACGGTCAGGCCGGTCGCAACGTCGCCCATGATCAAGCCGGTAACGAAGCCATGCAGAACCGCCACGCCGTAGCTGAAAAGCTGAACGCTCATTCCGATCACGGTGAATCCCCACATCCACGCGCAGACCAGAATGATTTGAATTGGAGTAAACATTTCTCTCATCCTTTCTTAATCCAGTTTATTGATTGAGTTGTAAATGAAACCGAGATAAATTGAAGCTAAGAGTCCAGAACTTCCTTGCAGACTTTTACCGGATCGTCGGTGCGGAATTGACAGGTGATCTGAATTCCGGCATCGCGCATTTCGCGAAGCATCGCTTTTTCTTCGGCGTTGACCCGCACGGTTTTGTCAAGGATCAATGTTTCCCCGGTATTCTGGGTGACGTTGCCGAGATTGACCCGGGCAAATTGGACGCCGGCCTTATATAAGGCGTAAACATCCTGAATTTCACGACCGACAATAAACACGCGCTGATCGGCGTAATTGCCGTTTTTAATGTTGCCCGCGGCTTTTTCCGGAGCTAAGACCGACAGGCTGACGCCGGCCGGCACGGACATTTTCAGCGTGCTGCGAATCACCTGATTGTTGGAAGCATCTTCATTCACAACCATGACCCGGGTGCAGTGATTCTCTGGAATCCACATGGTAGCGACGATACCGTGAACCATCCGGTCGTCGACACGGACGTCTACAATACCGCTGCTCTGTAGATATTCGTTCATAAATAATCTCCTTTCGTATCAATCAAATATGCATATTTATCTGATAGGTTAATTATAAACGCTTACATTTTCTAATTATAGGATATCAAGTTCCACTAGGATTTAGCCTTTTCCAAGCTTGTTTTTAAGCGTCTGATGCCAAATAATGGAAAACATTTCCATTCGGACAGAAAAGTTCCGCACCGTTGTGATCTTGGACTGATCAAGCGGCAAATTGCGGGAAAACGGATGGCGGAATGTGTCGTTTCCCTGAAAAGGGGGAAGCGGGATATCGTTCCTTTTTGTCGAAGTTGTCGGGAAAGTCAGTCCGCGCACTTTGTCATGGATGTTCAGAGACCATGAAAATCTGAGGGTGAGCGTATCGGGATATCCATGCGCTATCCGTTCATCGCAAGCCGCAAGAAGCTGCAAAGGCGGAAGACTGCGATTTTGCGGCAGAAACAAGCTCACGGCAGCACTGCGCGGTCGATTCGGTTTCATGGATAACAGGGTCAGAAGCACAAGGGGAAATCCCTCCAGCAGTGTTTCAAAAAGGATGACGGCGGCGATCAAACGGGCTAGTCTTTGGAAGAGACTTACAAAGAGACTCTTACAAAGAGACTTATAAAGAGACTTACAAAGAGACTTACAAAGACACTAAAAAGGCGCAGGAATGGAATCGGGATCAACGAAAACGGCAAGATCCAGAACAAAAAAGTTCCGGAAGGACACCGGGATGGGATCCTTTCAGAACTTGATTGTCAGGAAGCGTCAGGGAAAAAGAAATCAGAACAGATTCTGGATCAGTCTGGCGACGTATTCCTCGGCCTGTCCGCGCAGAAGTCGGGTGGAGATGCCGTCGTGACCACCGTTAAACTCGCTCGCTTCAACGACATAGGTGCTGCAGCCATTGGCGTAACCCCAGACTAAGCAGAGTTTGGCGTTGGAGCTGCGCTTGATCTGACGGCCGAAGGCGCTGGCCAGCTCACAGGGAACGATCACCAGCTCCAGATCACCTAACCGCAGGATTGTACTGTTGAGGCAGACGTGCACATGATCCTGAGCCAACTTGCGCCGGGTACCGGAAATTTCCGAAAGCAGCCATTTGCGGGCGTCGAATTCCGTGGCGAAAGAAAGCTGCCGCTCAAGCTTTGCCAGCGCCTCCGTCAGCGCTTCTTTATCAGTATCATAGTCGACTTCAAAGCCGACTTCATGGTATCGGACCGGCGTCAGGCACAGGGAGGCGCCGTCATGGAAACCAGCGATATGCGCCGCAATCCCGGAGGTCACGCGCTTCAGTTCGTTAAAATCATTGCCATGCCGGTACAGCCGGTTGGACAGATCGCCCGCATTGCCGTTGCTCATGAGCGGAACGACGCCCAGATACGGCGCTAATTCCCGCCGGACATTCCCCAGCATATCGGCGCTTAATCGGGTTTCCAGCGGATTCATGATGGTGGAGTGGCACGACATGTTGACGAAGGCCGCGACGGTCTTGCCGTTTTCATCGCGGAATTCCAGAACGGTGATGACTTCGTCGCCCGGTTTATCCAACCCGTTGCGGTTGCCATAGAATCCTTTAACTTCACCCTGACGCACGACGACATCGCTAAAGGGCACGAAGTGTTTCGCGGCGTCCAGCACCGCTTCAATCGTTTTATCCAGCACTTCGTCTTCATATTGAGCTTCCGCTTCGGTTTTGGTTCCCGTCATTGCGGAAAGTCCGAAATAAGGCCCAGTGTGGGTATGGGTGACGCTGAAGATGGTCAGGGCCGGATCAATACCCAATAATTCATGGACGGTCGCCTGAACACGGCGGGCAAAGTCAAAGCCGACGCCGATCACATCGGCATTGATGAAGCAACATTTTGTATCTTCAAGATTGAGAAGCAGGACATGAACTTCCAATTCATCGTGGACGCCGGTGGAACTTTCCGTCCGCATTGCGTGGCCGGCGATTGGTACAGAGCCGGCAGGGGTGATGGCGCGGGAACTTTTTGCGACTTCTAACATGATTTTTTTTCCTCCTTGAACTAACGGAGATCTCCGTTGGTTTTTCTGATTGGAACTCTGATGATGACTTCGCCGGTCAATCGTAACTCTGCCGATCAGGGGCAATTATTTTTTATAACCGGGATTTTATGAATCAATTCTTATCGGGAGCGTCAGCGAAGGGCTTCTCAACAGAGCTGAAGGATTGCGGAACATTTCTGTTTTGTAAGAAATAATGGTATGAAGCCGCCGCGATCAGCGCAGGGCCGCGATTTCATTGAGAATTTCAGCGACGATTTCCTCAGTTGTGCCTTCCGGGATGGATCCCGCAGCGCTTTCAAATGATCGCCCATATTCGGCGCGGTCGACCAGATAACCGACGGAATAATTGGAATATCCCCAGACGATCGGACACACCGCGGCCATCGCCTGTTTCATTTCCAAACCGAAGCGGGAAAACAGCTCGGCCGGGATCGTCAGGATAAATAAATCATTCATTTTATATAACGTGTATTCCAAGTCGAAATCCGTTTCCTCTTCCCCCGTCTGATGGCAAAGAACCGCCAGACTGGAGGTGTAGACTTTCTTTTCATCGAAGGTCTTCGCTTCGGCAATTCTTTTTTCCACCTCCGCGATCAAGGCTTTCTGCTTCTGCGGATCTTTTCTGAACGTGCGTTGGAATCGTCCAGTTCGCATCGTTACCGGCGCGAGGTTCAGCGGCGTTCGCTCCGGATGGGCGTCCCATTGCGCCATGATCGCCTCGCTGATTCGCTGCAATTCATGAAAATCGTTACCCTGACGGTATAACCGGTTGGACATATCGCCGGCCGCGCCCTGCATCACTAAAGGATACACGCCCCAGCGCTGCTGCAGAGAACGCGCCAGACTGCCGGCCAGATCGCCGCTGACAAAACAATTCTGCGGTCCTAACACCGTCGGATGGCAGGTGAAGCTGAGAATGCCGCCGACAATCCGCTCGCCAGATCGGAATTCAATCGTCGTCAGGTTTTTATCCGCCGGCTTGTCCTTACCGTTGCGGTTGCCGTAACACCCTTCAATCTGGAGGGTGGACGCATAAGCCTGAACTTCCTCAAAGCCCTTTTCAAAGCATTGGGCAACTGCTTTGAGAATCTGAGACTGGACGAATTCCATATATCCGGGAATCCCGGCTTTTTCCGTTCCGAAAAACGGGGAGACCGAATCATATTCCGGTCCGGAATGGGTGTGGGTGAAGCTGATCGTGATCGCTTCTTTCGCCACGGAATACTGATGGGAAAGCTCGGCGCGAAGGTGATCACTGGCGGTTTTGCTGAAGCCGGCCAGATCGACGGTGACCCAGATCAGGGTCGTTTCTTCGATCTTTAAGACGAGGGCGGTAGCCCAGAGATCGTCCGCGACGCCGGTGGCTTTTTCTGTCCGGATCGCATGGCCGAGAAGATAACATGGGAAAAACGGACCTTCCGGCGTGATGCGGGTGCGGCTGCTGCTGATCTGCATTTCTTTTCCTCCTTTAACCAGGCAAAACAGCGGCGCTGCAGCTTCTGTTTTAATCCTGTTTGTTATCCAAATTATAAGCATTTTAAAAATCGGATGAAATACACTTTAATTCCAGAAGCTTACGGACCTGAAGCGATGGTCTTGTTCTGAAATGGGAAGGAGTATCGGATGAAAACGCCAGATTTCGGCGGACTTTCTAACGAATGGATGAGTTCTGAAAAGAACATCGTTGAGATCAATTCAGGAAAATGCCGTACTCCCCTCCGATTCCTTTCAGGGGATGCTGAAAATTTCTAATTTCATGGTCATGATGAATTACTTATTGAAATTTTAGTCGAACAGATCCTTGTTAAAATAAGCCTGTTTATGGGAGGTGTTTCATTTGTGACACAAGTGATAAAAAAAGGCCAAGTCGGAATGAACCTGACGGAAGGTTCCATTCTGCGCTGCCTGTTGATTTTTGCGATTCCGATCGTGCTGACCAATCTGGTCCAGCAGCTGTATTCGATGGTCGATCTGGCGGTCATCGGTCAGTATGTCGGCACGCTGGGAACGATCGGTGTCAATACCGGCGGCGAGATCGCCGATCTGGTTGCGCCGGTTGCGATGGGTTTTTCCACGGCGGGGCAGATTTACATTTCCCAGCTGTTCGGGGCTGGGGAAGAGGGGAAGATCAAGAAAACCGTCGGTACGTTGCTGAGCTTTATGATTTTCATTTCAATCGTGCTGGCAATCGTAGCGATTTTCTTTCATACACCGATACTGAATCTGATCAACTGTCCGAAGGAAGCGATGGATCAGGCGAGCGCCTACATGGTGATCACGGCGATCGGCTTCCCATTCATCTTCGGTTATTACGCTGTTTGTGGAATCTTGCGGGGGATGGGTGAATCCAAGCGTCCGCTGATTTTCATTATCGTAGCGGCGGCGATCAACATCATTCTGGATCTTGTACTGGTCGCAGGCTTCCACATGGAAGCGGCCGGGACGGCCATCGCGACCGTGCTAGCCCAGATCGGATCGTTCGGCGCGGCGTTGATTTTTATGCTCAGAAACCGTGAAAAGTTTGATTTTGAAGTCCGACTGTCCTATTTTAAACTGGATGGCGAAGTCATGAAAATTATTATTAAGCTCGGTATTCCGCAGGTGGTGCGCAGTCTGTTAGTCAGGTTCTCCATGTTGTGGGTCAATTCAACGGCCAATTCCTACGGCGTCGTCGTTTCCAGCACTAACTCCATTGGCAACAAGCTGCAGAAGTTCCTGGAAGTCTTCGTTCAGGGCGTCGATACCGCATCCGCTTCAATGGTGGGGCAGAATCTGGGGGCGCATCAGGTGGAAAGGGCTGGCAAAACGACGATCTATACGCTGGGCTGCACGTTAGTCTGCGCGACGGTGACCAGTCTGTTATGCCTGTTCTGTCCAAAGGTGATCTTCGGTCTGTTTACTAAGGATCCGCTGGTGCTGGATCTGGGCGTGACCTTCTTACGCATCTTCATCCTGCATTTCTTTGTTTCCGCGGTGATCGGGGCGTTTCAGGCCATGGTTACCGGCTGCGGTTTCGTCGAGCTGGGATTTGCGATCGGTATCCTTGACGGCGTTGTCTGCAAGATCGGTCTCAGCCTGATCTTCGTCAATCTCTTCCAGATGGGCTATCAGGGCTTGTGGTGGGGCGTTGCCTGTTCACGGATAATTCCATGCCTGATTTGCATCGGCTATTACTGCAGCGGGAAGTGGAAAACCCGGAAACTGCTGACATCCGGTTCCTGAAGGGAACGATCAAGCGGTCAACTCGGGATCGGCGAATGAACCTCCCTTTCTAAACCGATCCCGGTTCCGACTGACTTGACAGGCAAAGGAATCGAAGAAGAATTCAAGAAGAAAAAAGGAAAATCAGAGAAAAATATGGAAGGCGTGGTCTGTAACAAAACAGCCCGCTTTTTTTCGATGGCTTTCCATTGCCGGCGAAGGGGGCGTGATGGCAGCGGTTTCAATCTAAAGTTTTCCTGTTCGCAAGTGTCAGATCCTACAAGAAAAAAGGAAGGAAACGGCGTACAATAAAGCCAGAAGAAAAAAGGGGGAAGTCCATGCCATCGACACAGGAACAGCGGCATGTCTATTATGACCGCGATTTGGAAATCGAAGCGTACAATCTGGGCGGGATTGTTCAGAAGTTTCCCAATCATTTTCATGAATTTTATGTCCTTGGTTTTATCGAAGGGGGAAAACGGCATTTGTGGTGCCGGGGCGAGGAATATGACGTGAGCGCCGGGGATCTGATTCTGTTCAATCCGCGGGATAACCATTACTGCGCGCCGATCAACGGCGAGATTCTGGATTACCGGGCAGTGAACATCAATCCGGACGTTATGCGCAAAGCCGTCAGGGAAATTACCGGACACGATCAGCTGCCGCGGTTTACGCGAAATGTCGTGCCGCAAAGTGAAATCGCCGCACTGATCGGGGATTTGTACGACGCAATCTTAAGCCGTGCACCGAAACTGAAAAAAGCCGAAGCTTTTTACTTTCTGATCGAACAGGTGCTGCAGGAGTGTGCGGTGGATTATGATCAAAGTCCAATTCCGCAGCCCAATCCGCTGATTCAGGCGTTATGCCAATATATCGAGGAACACTTTGCGGAGAATATCACACTGGAAGAACTGGCCGCTCGGGCCGGGTTTGGCAAGTCGTATCTGCTGCGCTGTTTTACCCAGCAGATCGGCGTGTCTCCGTACCGCTATTTGCAGACCATCCGGATTGATCGGGCAAAGAAACTGTTGGAACAAGGCGCAGCGCCGGTGGAGGCGGCAGGAATGACGGGATTTGCGGACCAGAGTCACTTCACTAATTATTTTAAAGAGTTTATCGGTCTGACACCGAAGCAGTATCAGCGGATTTTTACCCGGCCGCAGGAAAGCGCAAAAACGGATGAGGAATAACAAATCGCTGCGGTCAGGTCAGGCTGCGGCGCTGGTGACAATTTTAATCTGGGGCACGACGTTTATTTCCACTAAGGTCCTGCTGAACACGCTCTCCCCGGTGGAAATTCTGTTTTTACGGTTTGGCATTGGCTATCTGGCTTTGTGGCTGGCCGCTCCGCGGAGGCTGCGGTTGACAGAGGGGCGGCAGGAAGGCTTATTCGCATTGGCTGGACTGTGCGGCGTTACCTTGTATTATGGCTTTGAAAATCTGGCGCTGAGCGCAACCCGGGCATCGAACGTCGGCGTGATCATTTCCATCGCGCCCTTCTTCACCGTCCTGTTCAGCACTGCTTTCTTAAAAGAGAAACGGCCGGGCCTTCGGTTTTTTCTGGGCTTTGTGATCGCGATGGCGGGCATCATGTTGATCAGCTTCCATCAGGATGCGGTTGAACTTCATCCTTTAGGCGCTGGGCTGGCGGTGATCGCCGCGATGATCTGGGCGGTCTATTGCTTGTTAAGCCGGCGAATTTCCGAGCTGGGCTATAACGTGCTGTTAGCGACGCGAAGAACCTTTTTTTATGGCTTACTCTTCATGCTTCCGTTAGTTTACACACAATTCCCAATCCGGATCCAGACGATTCTCAGCCCGGAGGTCCTGTTCAATTTAGTCTTTTTAGGGCTGGGCGCTTCCGCGCTGTGCTTTGTCACCTGGAATCTGGCAGTCGGGATTTTGGGCTCGGTGAAGACCAGCGTTACCATTTATATCGTCCCGGTGATCACCGCGGTGGCTTCGGCTCTGGTTCTTCATGAACCGCTGACGGCGAAGGTGATCCTGGGGCTGGCTTTAACGCTGGGCGGCCTGGTGCTGTCGCAGAATACCAATCAGGAAAAGGAGAAAGAAGAAAACTATGGAACACTCGAATGAAAAATGCGTGATGGTGATCAATGCAGAATTGCCCTTGGGCTTAATCGCAAACACTGCCGGAATTTTAGGCGTCACCTTAGGCAAGCTGGCGCCGCAGATCGTCGGCGAAGATGTTGTCGATCAAAGCGGAAATTCCCATCGGGGCGTCGTCGCAATCCCGATTCCGATTCTCAGCGTATCCAGGGAGAAGCTGAAAATGATTCGTGAACAGCTGTATCAGCCGGAGTTCTCCGACCTGATCGTCGTCGATTTCTCCGACGTCGCCCAGAGCTGCAAGAACTATCCGGAATACATTGAAAAGGCCGCGGCGGTAACCGAAGAAGAGATCACATACTTTGGCATCGGAATTTACGGTTCGAAAAAACGCGTCAACAAGCTGACGGGCGATCTGCCGCTGCTGCGCTGAGCCGCGTTTTGTCACAATCAGAAATGGGGCTGCTGGCAAGGAACGGGGAAATAACCGGGCCTTGCCTTTTTCTATCCGTTTTTTCGCAAGGACCAAAGAAGCTCCGGCTGAAATCATGAATAATCCAGGAAATCACAAGACATTTTAATGCTTTTGCGTCCGCTTCGTGGTATATTATTGATGTGAAAACAGGAGGAAATATCATGAACAGAAAACCTTTAGTTCTTGTTGTCATGGACGGCGTCGGATTAACCGATAAGGACAACGGCAATGCGGTCAAGCATGCCTACACTCCAAACCTGGACGCCTTGATGGCAACCTGCCCAAATACGAAAATCAAAGCGCACGGGACCGCGGTCGGTCTGCCGAGCGACGCCGATATGGGAAACTCTGAAGTCGGTCATAACGCGTTAGGCTGCGGCCAGATTTACAGCCAGGGCGCGAAGCTGGTCAACGAGTCGATTGAAACCGGCGCGATCTATACTTCGGATACCTGGAAAGAACTGATCGCCAACGCCAAGGGTCACACGCTGCATTTCTTAGGTCTGTTGTCGGACGGCAACGTCCATTCGCATATTGATCATCTGAAGGCGATGATCCGCGAAGCGAAGAAGGAAGGCGTGGAACGGGTCCGCCTGCACGTCCTGCTGGACGGCCGCGATGTTCCGGAAACCTCGGCGTTAATCTATGTTGAAGAAATTGAAAACCTGTTGGCGGAGCTGAGCGACGGCACCTTCGATGCGAAGATTGCCAGCGGCGGCGGACGCATGGTCATTACGATGGACCGTTACGAAGCCAACTGGAATATGGTCGAAAAGGGCTGGCATATCCATGTCCTGGGCGAAGGCCGTCAGTTTGCTTCGACCAAGGAAGCGATTGAAACCTATCGCGATGAGCTGCATTGTTCCGATCAGGATCTGCCGGGCTTTGTCATCGCAGAAAATGGCCAGCCGGTCGGTACAATCGAAGATGGCGACAGCGTGATCCTGTTCAACTTCCGCGGCGACCGTGCGATTGAAATCTCCAAAGCGTTTGAAATGGCGAACTTCGACGCGTTTGACCGCGTGCGCTTCCCGAAGGTGGTTTACGCAGGCATGCTTCAGTATGACGGCGATCTGCACATCCCGGAAAAATTCCTGGTTACCCCGCCGCACATCACCAACACGTTATCTGAATATCTGGTAAAGAAAGGCATTCGTTCCTACGCGATCTCGGAAACGCAGAAATTCGGTCACGTCACGTATTTCTGGAATGGCAACCGTTCTGAGAAATTCGATGAAAAGCTGGAAACCTGGGTTGAAATCCCTTCCGACGTCGTTCCATTTGAGCAGCGGCCTTGGATGAAGGGCGCGGAAATCAGTGACGAATTGATCAAAGCGATTGAATCCGGCGACTATGACTTCTACCGCGTTAATTATCCGAACGGCGACATGGTAGGGCATACGGGCAACTATGAAGCGACGATCATCGGTATGGAAACCGTCGATCTGTGCCTGAAGCGGCTGATGGATGCCTGCGATAAAGCCGGGGCGATCATGATCGTTACCGCCGACCACGGCAATGCCGACGAGATGGAAGAAAAGAAGAAGAATCCGGAAGACAAGGCGAAACCGAAGACTTCGCATACGCTCAATCCGGTTCCGTTCATCATCCGCGGGGCGGACGTCGAATTGAAAGACGGCGAGTTCGGCTTAAGCAACGTTGCGGCAACGGCAGTCGAGCTGATGGGTCTGGAAGTTCCGGAAGGCTGGAACGAAAGCATGCTGGCAAAGAAATAAAAAAGTGTTCCGCAAAATAAACAATCCCTCTGAGTTGTGGTATCATAAACTCAGAGGTTTTCTTTTTATTGAAGATGCCGGGGCCATGCCTGAGGATTTAGAACGTCTTTGGCTTCATTTCACAAGAAAACCATTCTCATTCTCTGCGGCGACCATCAAAAAGGAGGACAACTATGCGAAAAGGATTATCATTCATCTTGGCCTGCGGGCTGCTGCTATGCGCCGGCTGTACGCCGGCTGCGGAAAAACGAACATTCAGCGAAGACGGGAAGAGCGCCGTCGCTTATCAGGAAACATTGTTGGAAACTCAGAACCAACAGACCGAACAAATCGCCGCGCAGGCGGTGGGCGGAACTCTGGACAATCCTGTTGTTCTCGTCAATCCCTATGGATTAAGTCCGCTGAGCGCGTTGATTCAATTCGATACCGAAACCGCGGAACCGGTCACGGTCATTGTCAAAGGCAAACAGGCGCAGGCGGATCTGAGCTGGACTTATGAACCATCAACCGCGCATTGCCTGCCGATCATCGGTTTGTATCCGCAGCAGAAAACGACGGTTCAGCTGATCGTCGATGATCAGGTGAAGGAGCTGGAGATTGAAGGTCAGGCGCTGCCGGAGGATGCTTTCAGGGCGGAGGTGACGGTTGCCGATCAGAACCCGCAGCCGAATCAGCTGATCTTTACAACCCCTTCCAGCACCGGTTATGCCACCGGGTATGACAGTCAGGGCGAGATCCGCTGGATTTTAAATGTGATGATGTTATGGGATCTGAATTTACTGGAAGACGGCCGGATTACGCTGAGCACCAACCGCCTGCTGGACAGTCCATATTACACGACAGGATTTCTGACGATGGATTTGCTGGGGCATATCGACGCGGAATACAGTGTGCCGGGCGGGTATCATCATGATCTGGATCAGCTGCCTGACGGTAATTTCCTGATCGCTTCCGATGACTTCAGCGGATCGACCGTGGAGGATGTGATCGTTGAGATTGATCGGCAAACTGGGGCCGTAGTGAAATCCTTTGATTTGAAAACAATTCTGCCGCAGGATCAGGGAAAGAGCTTGAACTGGACGGCAAAGGACTGGTTCCACAATAACAGCGTCGATTATAACCCGGCGCAGAATACGCTGACGGTGTCCGGCAGGCATCAGGACGCTGTGGCTGTGATCGACTACGACACTCAGAAATTGATCGCGATCATCGGCTCGCCAGAGGGATGGTCGGAAGAAATGCAGGATTATTTTCTGACGCCGGAAGGCGGGGACTTTGAATGGCAGTGGGCGCAGCATGCCGCGACCTGGCTGGACGATCAGCACATTATGATGTTTGACAACGGGATGTACCGGTCGAAGACCGAAGAGAACGCGGTCAAAGCGGAGGATAATTATTCCCGGCTGGTCGTTTATGCGGTGGATCTGGAAGGCAAGACGATCCGGCAGGTCAGGGAATATGGCAAGGAGCGGGGATATGCTTATTATTCCCCCTATATCAGCGACGTTGATTTCCTGGGAAATGACCGGTGGCTGGTGACTTCGGGCGGAATTTCCTGGCTGGATGGCAAGATCAACAATATGCCGGGATCATTGACAGCTTTCGATCAGATGGAGGCGTATGTAACCGTGATCGACGGAGATCAGGAACAGTTTGAGATGAAAATCCCGGCGAATATCTACCGGGCTGAGATGATCGACGTTTCCAAGACGACGATGACACCGCTGGAATCCGGAAGATTATTAGGAAGTCTGGGTGTCACGGCATATCAAACGGAAGATGATCTGGATGCCAGACTGAAATTCAGCGAAGCTCGGCCGATTGATGAGAAACTGGCGGAAAAGCTGACGCTGACACATGAACAAGACCGCCTGATGGTGACGGCGACGTTAAATAAACATGATAATCTTGATCTCATTTTAGCGAATGAGGAAGGGCTGAGGATTTATCCGGTACAGACGGACACCCAGCCGGGAATGTGCGTGGCGGTTTTCAACCAGCCGAAATCGCCGGATGTCTCAACGTTAATTCAGACGATCAGCGCGGAAGGGCTGGATGGGACGTGGCATGTGTACTACCGGCTCAATAATCAGCTGATCGACGCGCGGCAGGTCTATCGGAATTGATTAAGGGAGAAATCGAAAAACAGAAACAGACTGGCTGGACTGAAGTCCTTTGAAGTGTAATCATTAAAAAATCGGGAATGAAGAAGTTCCCGATTTTTTTGGCCTTTTTTTATTTTTCCTGACGGTAACACTGATAGCGGAATGAATACTGATCCGCATGATAATAGGTTTCCGTATATTCAAACGGGGTGTTGTCCGTCAGATAGGAAATATGCGTGCTCAGGACTACGTCCCGCTTTTCAGCCATTTCCAGAGCTTTTTGAATTTCCCTGCTTGGCATGACGACGCTGATTGTCGTATCATTATAAGCCAGCTGTAAATTTAATTTTTCTTCCAGATACTGATAAAGTGATTTTTCCAGATAGGTAATATCCAGATAGGGCACTTTAAGAACAGAAATGTAATTGTAGCTGACGGCCATCGGCTTGCCATCTCCTAAGCGCAATCGAATAAAATAATGGATAAAATCATTCTCTTTCAGACCAAGCTTCTCCATGATCTCGGGAACCTCTTTAGCGCAGATCACGGAATAATGAAGCAATTTTGCTTCCGTTTTAATACCGACACGCCGATGTTCTTCAGAAAAGGAAAGCATCTCCGGAATTTTCCGCTCGATCCGCGGTCCTCGTACAAAACTCCCCTTGCCTGGAATTCGTTCAATGTATTCCTGATCGGAAAGGTGAGTCAGCGCTTTATTCACGGTCATGCGGCTGACGTTAAACTGGGCGCACAGCTCGTTTTCAGAAGGAAGCTTATCTCCACGATGCACTTTTCCGTGTTTAATCTGTTTTATGATATAATCTTCGATCTTCTGATATTGAAGCTGTTTTTTCGCCATGGTGTCCCTCAACTCTCTATTTGAAATTATTTTACCATAAATATCCAGCAAATCATCATTCTTCCGCACAATTACGAAGCGACGAATTTGCTTCCTGCTTTTTTATGGAAAAGCGGATCTGCGGCGAGGAAGGGATTGATGCCCAGCCGGTAGGGAATTCGTGATGAAATAATCTGCAGCGGCAGGATATACTCCAGAACATGAAAGTCCGGATCGTCAATCATTGGCAGCAGACAGTCTTTTTCCGTTGTCATCGACGAGTGCTGGTCAGGACCGATGATAAATTGATGGGAAGTCGTTTCCCGGATCACAGAATGGATTTGGACCAGTCTGTCTTTTTCATAAGGATCCGGACTGGCCAGATAGATCAGGCGGGTCTCTTTCTGAACGGAATTATAAATCCCATGACAGAACTCTTCCAGTTCATAGCCGACAATCCCGAAGCGGAGAGTTTCCAACATTTTCAGCGCGCCTTCTAAAACATTGGCATAGTTATTTCCATAACCTAAAACCAGGATTCGCCGGCCTTCAATCAATTCTTCCTGAATTGCATCTACCCAGGCGGTCGCTGCCGGGATAATTGCGTCATAATTTACAATCACAGTTTTCAGCCGTGTGAGCAGATCATTGACTTCCGCGTGGCTGATCCGGTTCAAGCACAACGCACCTTCAATTCCAAGCAGCCATAAAATTAAAACAGTAGCGGTATATCCCTTGGTTTTGGCGATGCTCAGCTCCGCGCCGCATTCCATAAGCAGATGCACATCGGAAAGCTGGAAGATCAGACTTTTGGGATTTTCGCTTAAACCGGCGGTCATGCATTGATGTGTCTTCGCTTTTTCCAGGGCGTCGGCGGTAGAGTAGCTGTTTCCACCCTGGGAAATTCCCAGAACCAGCGTATTTTTTGAATAGATCTTCTGCTGGGTTGTAAATAGAGAAGGCAATTCTGCCCGAACCCGGATCTGAAGCAGATTTTCCATAACCCGCCGGGCTGCCAGCGCCGCGTGATAAGAAGTTCCTGATCCGCACAGAACAAGCTCATCCACGTTTTTTTCATGAAGCATTGTGCAGAATGGACGGGTGATCGTTTTTCGTTTCTGGAGAATATTCAATAACACGTCTTTTTCTTCCAGAATATAATCGTACATCGTAATCTCGGTCATCGTATTTCCTCCTGCTTCAACATGGGAATACCGGAAACAAATGTCTGAAGAATCTGATAATCCTCGTCATAAACCGTAAGATCCGCCTGATAACCGGTTTTGATCAGACCTAAATGATCGTCCAGCTTTAACATCCGCGCCGGATTGATCGTCGCCGCGTTGATGGCGCAGGCTTCGCTGAGCTTTCCCAGAGTTTGAAGATTGCGGACCGACTGAATCATCGTGATGCAGGAACCGGCCAGCCGGCCGTCTGAAAGCCGACCGACGCCGTCTTCTCCGATTGTGACCTTGCGGTCGACGGACTCATAATAGCCCGGTTTTAATCCTTTATAACGAGAGGAATCAGTAATGACAACCAGACGGTCACTGCCTTTGCATCGGCCAATGATATTGATAACGGAGGGATGGACGTGAATGCCGTCGGCGATGACCTCAGAGTACAAAGCATCGCAGGATAATGCGGCTCCCGGCAATCCCGGTTTGCGATGATGCAGCGGATTCATACTGTTGAAGCAATGGACGACAGACGAGGCGCCCTCCTCGACGGCCTGCATCATTTCCTCATAGCTGACGCCGGAGAAGCCAACCGCAACTTCCAGACCAAGCTCTGCGCAATGTTTTAATACCTGATGCCCTTCATCTTTTTCCACAGCGAGGCCCACGCGGAGAATGTGGCCGCCGGAGGCTTCCATGAAACGGTCAAATTGTGCAATCTCCGGTTTTTGGATCAAGTATTTATCATAGGCGCCGGGATATTCGTGAGAGGTATAGGGACCCTGCAGGAAAATACCCGGGATGTGAGCGCCGTCTTCATTTTTTTCCTCAATGACGGTGCGGATGGCCTGAAGCGCCTGAATAATTCGAGGTTCTGAACGGGTTACTGTACCTGGCAGAAAAGAAGTAACCCCTTCCTGCGGCAAATATCGCTGCCAGACCCGAAGGGTTTCCGGGTCTCCGTCAGAAGCGTCGCCGCCCGCGTAACCGTGGGTATGCACATCAATTAAACCGGGGATAATCCGGGCATTCTCATAGAATTGAGAATTTTCCAGGATGCCATTGTGAATTTCTGTGATTTTTCCATCTTCCAGTTTTAAGGTGGCAGGAATAAATTGCTCGTCAATCCAGACGCGCTGACTGCTGATAAAGGTCATGAACGATTCTCCTTTCTGCTGAGGCGAAGAGCTCAGCACTTGACTGCTTATCTGATAAACAAATTATATACCACTGCATTTTAAAATGGAATAAAAATATATACAAGTTTATAAAAATGTATTGCATAACTGCAAATTTTATTTATAATGAAATCATAACAAACCTGATGAAGTAAGGAAAAGTAATCATTTTTTAATGAATAATACTTCATCGAGAAAACAGGACGTTAATAAATAGAAAGGAGGATCGGGGCTGTTCAGTATTACGACAAGAAGCAATCCATCATAATGAAAGGGGCAGACTTATGACAATCTTCCAGATTTTGTTACTTACTCTGTGGGCAGGCTTATCGCAGGTTGATCAGATGACGTTCAATCTGCTGCCCAGCGGTATTATCCCGACGGCAATTTTTACCGGACTTGTGGTTGGAAAACCAGAATTGGGGCTGCTTGTCGGCGGCACGCTGCAATCCTATGCCTTGGGCTTGGGGATGTTCGGCGGTGCTTCCATACCGAATTACCCGGTTACGGCGATTATCGTTGTTGCTTTATCAGCTTCGGCGGCGGATGTGCCGGCAACGATCGCTTTGATCGGCATTCCAGTCGCGACGCTGACGGTTCAAATTGACGTTTTCGGACGTTTCTTAAACACATTCTTTCAACACCGCGCGGATAAATACGCAGCGCTGGGAAATTCCCGGCAAGTCGCATACAGTAATTATTTGGGTGTTTTAAGCTGGTCTTTATCGCGAATGATTCCGGTCTTTGTCGCCTTGTGCTTAGGTCCAACTTTCGTCGATATGTTAAATGCGATCATGCCGCCATGGCTCAGCTCCGGGCTGTCGATCGCCGCGGGTATGTTCCCGGCTGTCGGATTCGCAATCTTATTGAAATACCTGCCGATTCGCTCTAATCTTCATTTCCTGATCCTGGGCTTTGCGTTAACGGCGTGGGCGGGAATGCCGACGCTGGCCGTAGCGACGTTTGGCGCAGCGGCCGCGATCGCTGTTTATTATCAGACGGGAAAGACCGATAAATCCAATGCAGGGGGTGAAGTCGATGAGTAAGCAGTTCACAAAAAAAGAAATCCGCAGGTTATCCTATCGCTGGTCATGGAATCGTTCATTAGCCTGGAACTATGAAAAAATGATGACAGCCGGCTATATGACGACGATGCTTCCGGTTATTGACAAGCTATATCAGGATGATCCGGAAGGCCGGAAGAAAGCCTTTGAAACGCACAGTGTGTTCTTCAACTGCGAACCTAATCTGACCAATATCATTCTGGGAATGGATATCGCAATCGAAGAAGAAATGGGCGCGGAAGGGCTGGAAACTGTCGCGGGGATTAAAGCCAGCTTAATGGGGCCGTTTGCGGGGATCGGAGATACGTTGTTTACCAGCGTCTTAGCGACAATCTTCGGTTCAATCGCGGTTACGACCGCTCTGGACGGCAGCTATTTTGGAATTGTATTGTGGGAGATCTGGTTATTCTTCGTGATGTTCGGGTTACGGCCTTATCTGATGCAGCTGGGTTATACGCAAGGCATTAAGCTGGTCACAACGCTCAGTGGAAAATTGAATCAGATTACGCAGGCTGCCAGCGTTTTGGGAATTATGGTAGTCGGCTCGATGGTCGCTTCCTTAGTAAAAGTCAAATTTGGTACCTTGACGATCATGGGGACGGAATTTGATCTGCAAACTAAATTATTCGATGCGATCATGCCGAAGTTCGGCGCAGTGCTGGTTGTCGCTTTGTGCTATTGGATTTTAGGCAAGATCGGGATGAAATCTTCACGGCTGATCCTGATGATTATGGCGCTTGCCATTCTCTGTTCCTTCCTTGGCATTTTGGTGCCTTAAAATGAAAATTATCGTCAACGCTGATGACATGGGGTATACCTGCGGCGTAACAGAAGGAATTATCGAAGGATATGAAAAAGGAATCGTTACTTCAACCACCGTCATGTGCAATATGCCGAATGCTGCGCAGGCAGCTCAACGATTACGATCAGTTCCGGGTCTTGGAACCGGCGTTCATTTAACGCTGACCTGCGGCCGTCCGCTGACGAGAGCGAAAACGTTGACGGATCAGCATGGTGATTTCCTGAAAAACACGCAGTTTTATAAAGTTTATGTCGATCCCGCTGAGGTGGAAGCCGAATTTCGGGCCCAGATTGAGAAGTTTATGGAGTTATTTGGCCGTCAGCCGACGCATCTGGATTGCCATCAGGGCTGCTATGACGGACAGACATTGACAATGGCCCGTGTCGGAGGCATCGGCGAGGAACACAATACCGAGGAAATTCTGGCCGTGACGCTGGATCTGGCTAAAGAATATCACCTTCCGCTGCGGCGTCATTGCGAATACCTGTGGCTGAGCTCTTACCATGGCGAACAGGCAACGCCTGAGCATTTCATTAAAATGCTGGACGAGCACGCCGATGCCGAAAAACTGGAGTTTATGGTTCATCCTGGATGGTGCGATTTAGAACTTTATCAGAAAAGCTCGTATAGTTTGGAGCGAGTTCAGGAACTGGCCGGACTTTGCGATCTCAGACTGAAAGAAGCGCTGCAGGTGCGAAATATTGAATTAGTTCATTTTTGATATTTATAAGCAGGCGTTTGTGCTTAACACACAACGCCTTTTTTTGGCTTAATTTGTAAAGTTTCAGACTAAAACAAGGCGGGAAGAGTTTTGATTTTCATGAATATTGGAGTGGAAATTCAGACGGCAAAAACAGGGAAATCAGATTGATAAAAGGACGCATTTGAGTTATAATGAAATTGTAAAATTAACTCAAAAAAGTATTTTTAATTTTTTTAATTATTTTAGGAGGCTTTTTCCGATTTTCCGCAATATTAATGATAG
>NZ_CFQZWI010000025.1:0-32218 GCF_986127675.1 Holdemania sp.
ACGACGCTCTTCCGATCTGCTTTAGGTATCGCAATTTGGGAAATCTGGATGGTTGCCGTCCTGTTATTCCGTACAAAGATGTTTGACATGGGCTACGAACAAGGCGTTAAGCTGGTTACTTCCCTGTCCGGCACAATGAATGCTCTGACGGAAGCTGCTTCTGTCCTGGGCCTGACGGTTGTCGGCGGCATGATCGCGCTGAACGTTAAGTTCCCTCTGGCTACTCTGAAAATGAGCTTAGGCATTGACCCTGAAACAGGCGAAGAAATGTTTAACGAATTCAACCTGCAGAAATATGCTGACAGCATCATGCCTGCATTGTTCCCTGCATTATTCGCAGCTCTGTGCTACTGGATGCTGGGCAAGAAGTGGATGAACTCCAACAAGTTGATTCTGGTTGTTGTCTTATTCGCTATCGTTCTGGCTTTCTTCGGAGTTCTGGCTTAATATCAAAACTCTCAAAAGTGGTGTCTTCGGACATCACTTTTATTTTGGCCGGGTACGGGAACTTTAATCCATTCCAGTTAAAATGATAAAAGGAATCCCTGTTAACGGAATCTTAACAATTCTGTTGAGCAGGGTTCCGATTTTTCCTTTATAATAGGCTTGCTTATATGAGGAAAGGGTTATTGCATAAGTATGGAACTTAGTTTTGTAATCGCCTTGATGGGCGGTTTGGCATTATTTCTTTACGGGATGAAGATGATGAGCGACGGCTTGGAACTGTGCGCCGGGGACCGGCTGCAGTCAATTTTGGAACGCCTGACTTCAAACCGGTTGATGGGGGTCGTTGTCGGGGCGTTGATCACGGCTTTAATTCAAAGCTCCAGTGCAACGACGGTGATGACGGTTGGTTTTGTCAACGCAGGGTTAATGACGCTGCCGCAGGCAGTCGGCGTGATCATGGGGGCAAATATTGGAACGACGATCACCGGACAGCTGATCGCTCTGGATATCGGAGCGGCGGCTCCGGCGATTGCCCTGGTCGGGGTGGTTATGGTTGTCTTCCTGAAAAAAGAAAAGACCAACGCGGTCGGGATGATTGTCGGCGGTCTCGGTATCCTGTTTATTGGCATGGGGATGATGAGCGATGCCATGGCGCCGCTGCGGAACGATCCGACGTTCCTGTCGTTAATTACCGCGTTTAATAATCCGATCATTGCGGTTCTGACCGGCGCGCTTTTTACGGCGATCATCCAAAGCTCCAGCGCTTCCATCGGCATCTTACAGACACTGGCCAACAATGGCCTGATTACGCTGCAGCACTCCGTCTTTATTCTGTTCGGGATGAACATTGGAACATGCATCACGGCGGTGCTCTCGTCGTTAAGCTCCAGCCGGAACGCGAAGCGGGTTGCCTTGGTTCATCTGTTATTCAACATCGGCGGGGCGCTGTTGTTCTCCGTTGCGGTGCTGGCGCTGCCGCTGACCGCATGGATCGGGCAGTGGACGCCGGCCAATCCGGCGGCGCAGATCGCAAACTTTCACACGCTGTTCAACGTTGTAACTACCCTGGTTCTGCTTCCGCTGGGGAATGGTTTGGCCGCTTTGTCGATGAAGCTTTTGCCGCAGGAGAAAGAAACGCCGGCGCCGGCGATTGAAATCACGCGCATCCCGGAGCAGCGCCTGGGCAATGTGACGATTTCGCTGCATGAGATCAGCGAACTGCTGAACCGGATGTATACTCTAGTGCAGTCCAGCTTGGATGAAGCCTTTCGCGGTTTGACGACACTGGAATGGGATAAAGAGAAGATTCTGGCGCAGGAAAGCGAGATCGACGCAATGCACCGTAAGATTATTGACGCTATTCCCTATGTGGCGACAGCCCGGATGAACGTTGAGGACTCCCGACGGTTAAACGTTTTGTTTAAAATCAACAGCGATTTGGAGCGGATGGGCGATCATGTTGTCAATTTATCGGAACATGCCTCCCAAATTCTGAAAGAGAAACAGAAGATGACCCCGGAAGCACATCAGGAGCTGGCGGATTTGCGGCTGATTCTGGATCAGACGGCGGCGCTGCTGCCGGCGATTGAGGAATATCATCGGACAGAGACGCTGCAGCATATTGATCAGCTGGAGGAACAGATGGACCAGTATTGTGAGAAAAGCCGTCAGGATCAGATTAAAAGGCTGCGCAGCCAACAGATCGACGGTTCGCTGTGCGTCGTCTTCAGCGAAGTGCTGACCGATCTGGAACGAATTCACGACCATTATCACAACCTCGCGCAACAGCTCTATCATGAGGAACTGGCCGTTTCCTGATGATCTTTTCCGGAGGATATCAGAAATCTGAAGCATAAGAAAAGGCGGAAATTTTCCGCCTTCTTTGTTTAAGGATAAAGGGTAAATTAGTCTTCGTCCGAGCTCATGCTGGCCATGAACGCTTTGACGTCAACGATGCCTTCGCGTCCCTGGGCGATC
The DNA here is from genome assembly GCF_986127675.1 of Holdemania sp. NCBI lineage: Bacteria > Bacillati > Bacillota > Erysipelotrichia > Erysipelotrichales > Erysipelotrichaceae > Holdemania > Holdemania sp. The sequence continues at coordinate 2,425 of NZ_CFQZWI010000025.1, forward strand.
AGGCTGTCAACCGCTTCGCCTTCCGACAGAATCGCTGTCAGAACCATCGGGAAGTTCATGCCGGCGATGAAATGGAATTTTGGATTCGTCGCGAATTCAACAAATGTTGTGTTGCATGGGGAACCGCCGAACAGATCCGCAAAGACCAGAACTTCGTCGTACTTGTCCAACTCCGGCTTCAGCGCGTTCAGTTTTTCCTTGAACTGTTCCGGGCCATCCGTTGGCAGCAGGCAGCAGGAATACAGATTTGTAACTTCGCCCGCGATCATTTTCAGAGAACCTTTGAAAGCTTCTGCATACTGACCATGGCTAATTAATAAAATACCTCTCATGAATAATTTCCTCCTTAAGTTACATTTTTATTTTATCATAAACTACGTTAATTTAATAGAATTTTAAATATAGAAAAGGGTCGAGTATGTTAAAATAACAGTAAGGGAGATCACACCATGAAATTTAAATTTAAAGAACAAACCAAAGAGAATATCCTGGCCCTGACTTGTTCGGGCATTTTACTATTGGGTTTTTATTTTCTGATCACAAAATTTCCGCAGCTTAAGGAATTTCTGGGCAATATCCTCGGCATTCTGCTTCCGTTTATCCTCGGCTTTGCGTTGGCGTTTTTATTGGCGCCGGTAACGGCCCGAGTGGAAAAGAAATGGCTGGCAAAATCAAAAATGAAACCGGCAAGCAAGCGTAAAATCGGCGTTGCGGCGGCGATCATTTTCCTGTTCATCGTACTCATCAGCTTTATGGCGATTTTAATTCCGCAGCTGTTGGAAAGCGTTATGACCTTGTCGACGCAACTCAGTGATTATCTGGGCAAAGCCAATACGCTGCTGAACGAAATTACGGAAGGTTTGGGCTTTAAAACCGGCTGGCTGGAAATCCTATTTAATTCCAGCGAAGCGCTGCTGGAATCCATGCTGGGAATGGCTAAGGATTACGTGCCGAAGATCTTGAATTATTCCTGGCTGTTTGTCCGCCAGACGTTCAATTTCTTTATCGCGGTGATTATCGCAGTCTATATCCTGTTGGAAAAAGAACGATTTACAGAACAGTTTAAAAAGCTGGCTTATGCGATTCTGCCAAAAAACCGGGTGGAGTCGCTGATTCAGCTGAGCCGGCTGACGTCGCGGATGTTCAACAGCTTCATCATTGGGAAAATGATTGATTCGCTGATCATCGGCTTGATCTGCTTCATCGGCATGTTGATCATGCGGCTGCCGTTTGCGGTGCTGATCAGCTTTATCGTTGGTCTGACGAACATGATTCCGGTGTTTGGCCCGTTTATCGGCGCGGTGCCGGGCATCTTTATCCTGTTTATCGTCGATCCGATTTACTCGCTGATCTTCGCGGTCTTCGTCCTGCTTCTGCAGCAGTTTGACGGCAATATCCTCGGCCCGATGATTCTGGGCGATCAGCTGGGCCTGCCAAGCTTGTGGGTCATGTTTTCGATTATCGTCGGCGGCGGGATGTTCGGCATTCTCGGCATGTTTCTGGGCGTGCCGGTGTTTGCGGTTCTCTATGTCGTCGTCCGCGGATTTGTCAGCAGCCGGCTGAAAGAAAAGAATATCCGATCGGACGATATGCTTTAACGGGCGTTTCGCCCGTTTTTTTTGAGGAACGACGCAGCATCTGGTGCGGCAAGAACTATATAAGGACTATATAAAGAAAAGGGATCCAATCCGGATCCCTGGAACGAGTTAATTGCTGTGAAATAAGATATCTTCGTAGGTTGGCAATGTGTATTGTTTTTTATCAAAAACTGTTTCATGCTCGTCAATCGCGCTGCGAAGCTGCTGCATCAGCGGAGCAGCTTCATAATAGAAGCGAATGCCGCGCTCATGATAGTCGCCGACGCCGTCGATCTCTTTCAGTTTGCTTTCGAGACGTTCAGCGCCTTTATCCATTCGGTCCATCAGTTCATTTAAGTGGGCCAGCTGCTTTCTGAAATAGGAAGCCGGCTGATCCAGCGCCCGCAGTGTCGAAGCCAGCGACTGGATTTCCCGGGTGACAAGCGGCAGGATTTCCGTACGCGTCATGTCAATCAGAACCTTGGCTTCAATCTCGGAAATCTTCACATACTGCTCGTTCATAATCTCGCTGCGGGCGCTCAGTTCCTTTTCCGTAAAGATGTGATTGCGCGTAAACAGCTCGACAGTTTTCGGTGAGGTCAGGGCGCTGACCGATTCGATAAACGATGGAATATTTGGCAATCCGCGGCGTTTGGCTTCGGCGACCCACTCTTGGGAATAACCGTCGCCGGAGAACAGAATCCGTTCGTGATCTTTTAAAATCTGCGTACAAATTTCCAGGGCGCGGGCGCGGATGTCCTGCTTGTATTTTAAATCCGAAAGCTGCCCGGCGATTTCGTTGAGCACATCGGCAGTGATTGTATTGAGCACGACGTTGGCAAACGAGGCAGACAGGGATGAACCCAGCATCCGGAACTCAAATTTATTGCCGGTGAAGGCCAGCGGCGAAGTCCGGTTGCGGTCCGTGTTGTCCTTGGGAATATATGAAAGACCGCTGATCGGCGTAAATGAACTGTCCTGTTGATCCTCGATCGTTTGCCCCGCACCCTTCAGGGAGTTTAGGACGTTTTCGATGTAACTGCCCAAATAGATTGAAATGATTGCCGGCGGAGCTTCATTGGCGCCTAAACGGTGGTCGTTGCCGGCGCCGGAGGATGACATCCGAAGCAGCTCGGCATGTTGATCGACAGCTTTGATAAATGCGCAGACAAACACCAGGAAGCGGATGTTTTCAGCCGGCTTATCCCCCGGTTCAAATAAGTTCTGGCGATCGTCGGTGACTAATGACCAGTTGTTGTGCTTGCCCGAGCCGTTGATCCCGGCAAACGGTTTTTCATGAAGCAGGCAGGCGAAGCCATGCTTATCTGCGGTTTTGCGCAATACGTCCATTGTCAGCTGATTCTGATCCACCGCAATGTTGACGTTGCTGAAGATCGGTGCAATTTCAAACTGGCATGGCGCGACTTCGTTGTGTTCAGTTTTGGCGTAAATCCCCAATTTCCACAGTTCCTGATTGACCTCTTTCATAAAAGCGGCGACGCGGAACGGAATACTTCCGAAGTAATGATCTTCCAGCTCCTGTCCTTTGGCCGGCATTGCACCAAACAGCGTCCGTCCGGTCAGCACCAGATCCTGGCGCCGCTCAAAATAACGTTTGTCAATCAAAAAGTATTCCTGTTCCAGACCAACCATCGGAATGACACGTTTTACATCTTTATCCCCGAAGATATTGACAATCCGGGTGGCCGCGGCGCTGATCGCCTCAATGGATTTCAATAACGGCGCTTTTTTATCAAGCGATTCGCCGTTATAGGAAACAAAGACGGTTGGAATACACAGCACGTTGTCACGGATAAAGGCTGGCGAGGTGCAGTCCCAATACGTGTAGCCGCGGGCTTCAAAGGTCGCGCGCAGACCACCGCTGGGAAAGCTGGATGCGTCCGGTTCGCCTTTGATCAGCGACTTGCCCGAAAAACGAACTAACGGCTGACCATTTTCATCCGGTTCGATAAAGGAATCGTGTTTTTCTGCGGTAGAGCCGGTCATCGGCTGGAACCAATGCGTAAAGTGCGTGGCGCCGTTTTCCTGTGCCCAGCGCTTCATCGCATGCGCAATCGCGTCGGCGGTATTGCGGTCCAGGGAATCTTCTTTGGCGACGGTTTCTTTCCAACGCTTGTAGATCGGATACGGAAGCCGCTCCTGCATCAGCGTTTCATCAAACAGCAGGCAGCCAAATTCGTCAAACGGATCTGTGATTTTCATAACTCATCCTCCTGAAAACATGGTTTAATTTTATTCCAAATTTGATCGGAGTCAATAAAAATGTTAAAAAAATCATAAAAATGAAGAAAAAAATCAAAGAATGTCGGACATGATTGAAAAAAAAGGGGGAAATTGAGAAAAAAACGCAGTCACATAGAAAAAGCTCGATTTTAAAGCGGAGGTCTGATTGACCCAGCCGGACATGGGCATACTGGACAATAGAAATAGGATAAGGAGGAAGCTTATGTTAAAAAAATGCGAGGTCTGCGGCTTGATTCTGGACTCGGAATTCATTCGGGACGATTGTCCGAAATGTCATGCGGACGCTTCGCGCTTCCGCACGCTGCCTCATGAGGAAACGGAAAAGATCACCCGCAGCCATTTGACCAACAGTCTGCTTACGGAATTGGCGGCCGTCGCTGAGCATCAGGTGCGCTTAGCAGAAAAAGGCATCGCCGATCAGCTGGATCCCGGCTGTATTCAGACATTCGATCTGGCGTTAAGACAAGCGGTGCTGCTGCGGCAGATGATTCGTGCGGAAATTGCGATCCATGCCGGAAAGGAGAAATGGTAACATGGAATTAAAAGGATCAAAAACAGAACAAAATTTATGGACGGCGTTTGCCGGAGAAAGTCAGGCGCGGGTAAAGTACGCGTATTACGCCGATCAGGCACGCAAGGATGGCTATGGTCAGATCGCGGGCATTTTTGAGGAAACCTCAGCGAATGAAAACGCCCATGCCAAGCTGTGGTATAAGTTTTTGCATGGCGGCAAGATCCAGGAGACGCCGATCAATCTGAAGGATGCGGCCAATGGAGAAAACTACGAATGGACGGAAATGTACAGGGAATTCGCTGAAACCGCGAAACAGGAAGGGTTTACCGAAATCGCCCGGCTGATGAGCGAGATCGCCAAAATTGAAAAAGGACATGAGGAGCGGTATCTGGCGTTATTGGGCAACGTGGAAAACAAAACAGTCTTTGCAAAAGCGGAACCGATCGTCTGGAAATGCCGCAACTGCGGATATACGGTCACCACTCAGCAGGCGCCGAAGGTCTGTCCGGTCTGCTTTCATCCGCAGGCTTATTTTGAACAGGAAGTTAAGAATTATTAACATCGTTCAAATCTGACAAAAATCGGAATCCGTTTATAACCGGAAATCAAAGTGAACATGAATACGGGAAATCCCGAAGCCAGTTCACTTTTTTTATGCCCGGTACAAATAGATGAAAAAAGCAAGGTTTCAGCGACGCTGAATCACGGGGCAAAAGGAGCGAAAATGCCTGAAAAACCTGAATTCAGAATCAACGAGTTATAACCGAATATGGCAGTAATTGGAAACTCATCCTGTTATTATGACAAAAAGAAGGTGAAAAACATGAGCGAGGATAAATATGCGGAGTTCATTTCACAGCGGATTTTTGACGTATGTCACAAACGCGGGGATGTTTCATTGTATGAATTATCCAAAATCTCCGGGGTCAGTATGTCCACGATTCAGAACATTGTGCATTGCCACACAAAAAGTCCGGGATTGCAGACGATGCATCGGCTGGCTAACGGTTTGAGTATGACCATTTCAGAATTTCTTGATTGTTCGTCGATCAACGATTACGAATTCAGTGAAGAAGAAAATGGCGAAAACGGACTGAACGATTGTGAAATCATCAGCTGAATTTTTACGGAAACCTATCCGTTGTGCGGCAAGAGCGCAGGGAAGTCGGAAAAAATAAAAAATTCCCTTTGAACAGAGATTCAATCTTCAACACTGTGTTTTAAAATTCCAAGTTCAGCGCTTCCAAAAAACATTGATCCGCAGATTTTCTGTTTTCCCAATCAGCGTTATTTGGATGTACGCATCATTGCGAGTCTGAAAGTGAGGGGATGAGTCAAGACGATTATCAGCGATAAAGGCGGCGGGAATTTGTTAAAGTCCTGAATTCGCGGCTGGATGCCTGATTTTTCACAGTGAGGGGGGCGGGGTGGCCCTGGTTTCGTCGTTTTTCTTTTCGAAATTCGATCGGGAATGGCCAGGCTGAAGCACCTCGCTTTTCCTCTGGCGTTTCGAAAAAAGGAACGCACCAAATGTCAATCTTTCTCTATACTGATAGGGGAGGAGGCTGGGCTATGATCGAGTTAAAAACATTGGAAATCGAGGCGTATCGGTTCATGGATATCACGCTGTTTCTGCCGCGCTGGACCTGTCGGATGATCGTCTGTACAAAGGCGGTGCTGGTTGATGAAAGCTGGGACCTGAACGTTCTGGAAACAAAACAAATCGCAGCCTTTCAGGTGCTGAAACCGGGAAAAGACGGACTGTTAAACGGAAAAATTACAGCGATGACGTCAACCGCCGCCCGCTTGGGAATATATATAGGAATGAGCGGGAAGGAAGCGCTGCTGAAGGTGATGCATGAAAAAACGGAAACGGGATAGGAACCGGCGCTGGCTGGCGCTCGTCGTGATCGCCGCGGCGCTGGTTTGGCTGGGCAACCGGACGCTCAGTCAGATCAATGCGCTGCTTAAGCCGCATGTCGAGAAAGTCGCTGCCAGCGAAGTCCGCAATGCAGCCTCGTCCGTGATCAAGCGGGCGGTCGATTCGCTGAATTTGAAAACGGAAGATCTGATCCGGGTACAGCGGGATGGGCAGGGCAACATTACGGATATCGTTTATGATACGCAGCGGATGAATGAATTGATGAGCCTGTCGCTGGACGCTGCTCAGGAATCGCTGAATGCTGCGGAAGAAGGGGAAACGGACCCGCACACCCATCTTGTTTATTACGATAAGGGCATCATTTATTCTCTGCCGGTCGGAATGCTGACCGGATCGGTGCTGCTGGCAAACGTCGGACCTTCGATTGACATCCGGATGCGTGCCGTCAACAGTCTGGTTGGGCAGATCGACGCCGTGTCCACGGCCTATGGCATCAACAGCACTCTGTTGGAAATCGACTTGAAGATCAGCGTGGAGATGTTGGTGATCAGCCCGTTTCTGCTCGATCCCCAACAGATTGAAGTTAAGATTCCGCTGGTTATGCAAATTGTGCAGGGGCAGATTCCGCAGCTGATGGTCGGCCAGCTTGCCTGATTCGTTAAACGTCAGGGATATCTTAAAGGGGAGAAGCCAATAAAAAAACCGCATCTGCGGTTTTTTGCCTGTTTCGCTGCGATTAGAAGAACAACGGCTCGGAAGGCGCCATGCGGACTTCCGTTACGCCGGGAACTTCATCGAGAAGAATCGCTTCGATCCCATCCTTCAGCGTCGCGTCTAACGACAGACATTCGGAACAGGCGCCCAGCATTTTAACGGTGACAATGCCGTCTTCCAGACTGACGAATTCCACGTCGCCGCCGTCGCGCTGAATATACGGACGGATCTTTTCAATAACATTTTTAACTTGAGTTTCCATGGTTTCCATAATTTATCACCTTATCTTATAAAATACATCAGCCCGGCGATGATTAAGCCGAGGATAATCCCGCCGAAGACTTCAATCCATTTGTGTCCCAGCACTTCCTTGACCTTGGTCAGATAAATCGGATCGTCCAGACGGGTCTGCGTCAGAATCTGGATATCCTTGATCAGCTGCTGCGTAATCCGGATGTTCTGTCCGGCATAATAACGGACGTTGGCGGCGTCGTAAGCGACGATCAGCGAAAACATCAGCGTGACGGCAAATAACGTCGACGAAAAATTATCCGTGATCCCGACGGCCAGCGTCAGCGCCGCTACCGTCGAGGTATGCGAGCTGGGAAAACCGCCGCTTTCCAAGGCGAGATGCCAGTCCCAATCCCGGGTTCGTATGTAGCGGATAACGGGCTTAAGCAGCTGCGCTGTTAAATTGGCTACAATCGCAGCCCAGAACGGATACATCTGTTGAAGCATGGTGCTCACCTCGAGAATTAGTATATCACAAAAACGCAAGGAGGTGATATAATAAAAAAAGATTGGAGGCGTCTATGCAGTATCGAATCGGACAAATCGTGGAGGGAACGATCACCGGGATTCAGCCTTATGGGGCGTTTGTCAGTCTGGATGAGGAAACGTCAGGACTGATTCACATCTCGGAAATCTCGGAGGGCTTCGTTAAGGACGTTAATCATTTCGTTCATGTCCATGATCGCGTGAAGGTTAAAATTATTGATTTTGACAAGTCTACGCATCAGGCGCGGCTGTCCTTAAAAGCGCTGCATCCCACGGCATTCCGCAAGGAACGCGGGCGGGGGAAGGCCAGTCGTCTGCCAGTCATGAAAATTGGATTCCGGTCGCTGGCCGAAAACCTGGACCGCTGGATCGAGGAAGCAAATAAAGGAGAAACAGTATGATCAAATTTGACACTTCGCATGCGCATCTGCAGGAAAACATTTTCGATTATCAACAAGCGGTAACGCTGGCACATACCCAGCTGCATGAAAAGAGCGGCGCGGGCAACGATTTCGTCGGCTGGGTCGAATGGCCGAACAGCTATGACCATGAAGAATTTGAAAGAATCAAGGCGGCGGCCAAACGGCTGGAAGGCCAGTGCGACGTGCTGCTGGTATGCGGCATCGGCGGCTCATATCTGGGCGCGCGGGCAGCGATTGAGATGATGCGCGGGCTGTATTGTCAGGCCAGACCGGAAGTCATCTTCATCGGCAATACGTTCTCCAGCACGTATTTCAAGCAGGTGGAAGCGTATATTCAGAATAAGGAAATCGTTCTTAACGTCATTTCCAAATCCGGCACGACGACCGAAACGGCGATGGCGTTCAGAATGCTGAAGCAGTTGATGGAAAAGAAATATTCCAAGGAAGAATGCCGGAAGCGGATTCTGGCGACGACCGACAAGGCGCGCGGCACTCTGAAAGAACTGGCGGATAAGGAAGGCTACGAAACGTTTGTCATTCCGGACGATATCGGCGGCCGCTATTCCGTTTTGACAGCGGTCGGCTTACTGCCGATGGCGCTGGCGGGGATTGATATCGACGCGGTCATGAAGGGCTTTGCCCAGGCGTATGAAGATCTGAAGAACCCGGATCTGCATGTCAATCCGGCGTATCAGTACGCCGTTGCCCGCCGGATTCTGGAGAATCAGGGCAAGGATGCGGAAATGTTGGTCACCTATGAACCGCAGATGGCGATGATCGCCGAGTGGTGGAAGCAGCTGTTCGGCGAATCCGAAGGCAAGGAAGGCAAGGGCATTCTGCCATGCAGCGCGACGTTCTCGACCGACCTGCATTCGTTAGGCCAGTTTATTCAGGAAGGCAAGAAAATGCTTTATGAAACGCTGCTGTTAGTGGAGACTCCGACGCTGGACGGCACGTTCCCAAGCGACGGGGAAAATCTGGATAACATGAACTATCTGGCCGGCAAAAGCCTGGACTGGGTCAATAAGATGGCATGCCAGGGCACGCTGGAAGCGCATGAAGTCACCGGCAATGTGCCGAATCTGATCATCACGATGCCGGACATGAAGGAAGAAACCTTCGGCTATATGTGCTACTTCTTCTTCAAAGCCTGCGCCGTCAGCGTTTATCTTCTCAACGTCAATCCGTTCAATCAGCCGGGCGTCGAAGTGTATAAGAAAAACATGTTCCGCCTGCTGGGCAAGAACTAAGTCTGGGACTTTCTCGATTTCTCAGTTTGATGAAAGGAATCAGCAAAGCAGCACAAGCAAAGAATAAAAAAGTGAATGCCGAAAGGTTTCACTTTTTTTTATGCGCAGGCATGATTTTCAGGCTGCACAGAACAGAACGGACAAACGGTCTGAAACAGCGCAGACCGATCATCGCCGCTGGGCTGAAGCCCAAGCTATTCTGCGAAATAATCATATTTTAAAATCAAATTGGCGATTTCGTGAATTCGCAGCCAATGTTCATTTTCTTCCATCGCCTGCTGCAGCGGAATGTTCAGATCGCTGAATTTTCGGGTTTGCTTGTCATAACGGTAATTGTTGGTCAGAATCTGGCGGTCGTCGTCGGCGTATCCCGGATAGCGGGGATCAAAGAAATCATGTCCCATGATCAGTTCCGGCTGAACGTCAATCGCAAAGAGATTAAATAAGGTTGGCAGGACGTCGATATCAGTGCCGGGTTTTTCAATCGTCTGACCTTCTATCGAAGGTGACCACATGAAGAACGGCACCTCTTCCAGCGAGCCGTGAGTAGCCAGCTGTTTTGCGGTCTGTTCGATGACCGTTTCAGAAAAACCTTTGGCCCGGTGATCGCCGGCAACCGCGATGACGAGCTGATCAAGCGTGCCTTTCTGCTGGAAATGATCGATCACGGAGGCGACGGCCAGATCCAGACTCATGCTTTTAGCGAGATAAACTTTGACCTGTTCGTCCAGCTGCGGATAGCGCTGGCTGACCTTTGCATAGCTGGCGGCGTATTCCCGGGCAGTTTCGGCATTGTGATCCGTTAAATCGGATTGTTCGTAGCCCTGATGGCCGCTGTAAGTGATGTCGTAGAGGAAAAACGGCTGCGAATCGTCGATCATCCACTCGATAATTTCCATGCACACGGCGTCGGAGGTGCCATATTCCGGCCCCAAAACGCCCAGATCCCAGAAATCTTCATAGCCGATCTGCGCATAGAATTGATCGCGGTTGTAAAATTCCTTCGTTCCATTATGCGCGGCGATGGCGGAATAGCCCTGGCTGGCAAATCCTTTCGCCAGGGAAACCGGATAGGTGTTGCCCGCGTATTGCTGCATCGCGATCACGCCTTCGTTGTTGGGCATCAAACTGAGGTTCAGCATGAAGTCCGCGTCGCTGGTCGAGCCTTGAAGCAGGGGCGCAGTGTAATTCACAAAGTTATAGCCCTTTTGCTGGAGCTGATAGAGCGTCGGCGTCAGAAGGGGATCAATGACCGCCTGAGTCAGCGACTCCGCTTCAAAGAAAATCAGATTTTTGCCTTTGAACAAGCCCGTTTGCGCGTTGGGCTGGGTCGGAGCGGATTGGAGATAAGCCGCAATTTCTTCCTGTGCCTGACGCTTTTGCGAACGGAAGCGCAGCGGCTCGAGCTGGTTGAGCTTCAGGTCACGCAGGAAGAATGCTTCAGGGCCGAACAGCTCAACAAATTGGCGGGGAGAACTGACGTGTTCGTATAGGTATTGATCAGAATAAGTGTAGTAAAATTTGTCGGCTTCCTCAGCGTTGAGCTTGCCGTAAAACACAAGGCTGCATGCCATGCTCAAACCCAGCCAGATGAAAGCGCCCAAAAAAAATTTCATCCGTCGCTTTCCGTCCGGTGCTGGCTGCGGCTTCAGCGTTGTTAAAAGCAGAAAGATCAGGATCAGGGCTATCAGAAACTGCCAGTCCTGCGGCAGCACGGCGCTGAAACCGGCCCCGAGATTTTGCGTGGCCTCGCTGCGCAGGCCGATGGCGGTCGATAAGAAAATGTACTGACCGAATAAGCGGTAATATAAGCTCTGGCCGGCAATATACAGGAAGTACAGCAGCGTGCACAGTTGACCGGCAAGCTTGTCCCAGGGCGCCCGCAGTCCCCAGATCAGACAGTTGATTAACGCCGCCAGCGCGCCCAGCATCCAGTCGCCATAACCGGCTGGTGAAAAATAAGAATAATGAATGCTGATGAGAAGCAGGGTGATTCCCGCGCTGAGAATCAGCTTGTAGGCCAGCGGGGAAACCGCCGGCTTCGATTTCTTCGTTTTCATGGTGTTCCCTCTTTCCTTCAGTTCAGATTTTCCAGAGTTTTAGTTTACACAAAAAGAGCCGGGAAAAAAACGGACAAATCAACGGGAATGACTAAAATTCCAGCGCGGAAGAAAATAAAAATCCGGCTTCCTCAGGAAGACCGGATCCTATCGTAAGGACAAAAATGTTTATTGCGCGAGATAATCTTTCATCGAATCCGTCATGACAACGGCATATTCGCCCGACATGACGCTGTTGACGCCCGAAGGGACCTGGTCGGGATCCATGACCCACATGACCTCGATCGGCTGATCGGGATAGGTCTGGCGGAAGCGGTCGATCAGAGCCAGACCGTCGTCATAGCTCATTGTGAACAGCGCCGTCGACAGCGCGTCGGCGTAGCCGGAATTTTCCGTGACGATCGTGACCTGATGGTAATAGGTCGCCGGAAACAGCGTCTGCGGGTCGATGATGTGATGATAGAGCTTGCCGTCCTCGGCACCGTAGAAACGTTCGTAGTCGCCGCTGGAGACAAACGCCGCGGAGCCGGGCAGCGTGACGACCGCCAGCGAGCCGTTGCCGGATGGATTGCGGATGCCGACGCGCCATTGCTGGCCGCCGGGCTTGTCGTTGATCGTGCAGATGTTGCCGCCGGCGTCGACCGTGCCGTGAACCAGACCCGCTTCGATCAGCTTCTGCTGGACCTTGCCGGCCGCGAAGCCCTTGGCGATTCCGCCGACGTCTAAGGAAGCGCAGCCCTGATTCAGATAGACCGTGCCGGCGATCTCGTCGATTTCCACTTTATCCCAGCCGGTGCACGCTTTTGCGCTCTCCAATTCGGCAAGCGGCGGCACTTTGCCCAGCTGGCCTTCGTTGTTTAACGCGATGCCTTCCTCGCGATAAGTATGCCAGATCTTGAGTACCGCGCCCATCGTGACGTCAAACTCGCCGTTGGATAAATCATAAAATTCTTTTGCCGTCTTAAGCAGCTCGATAATTTCCGGATCGACGCTGACCGGTTCGATCCCGGCGTTGTCGTTGATCGTCTTGATGTTGTTTAATCCGTCGTAATCGTTATAGACGTCAAACAACGCGTTGTAGTGGAGAAACAGCTGCTTCATTTCAGCGAAATACTGATTGAACTGTTCTTCTTTTTCAGTAAATCCGGTTAACGTCATCACCGTGTCGAAGCCGGCGTCCAGCGCCATATTGGAATAACGCGTCAGCTCCGGCTCCTTCGGCTTGCTTTGACAGCCGCCCAGCATCAGCAGGCCGGCCAGCGCCAGCGACATTGCTTTTTTATTCATTTGAATCACCCGTGAAGATTCTAGCATAAATCGTCGGGCGATACTACCCAAAGGAAACATTTTCAAAACGAATCCAGGGTGAAAAAACTTGAAATTTATCTAAATAGATGTGGAAAAAACGTTTAAAATTAATAGCGATAATGCTATAATAGCTCCGAAGCGAAAGGCGGATAATGAAAAAATCGATCACCGTCGATTTTTTGTGTTTGCCAGAGGCTTTCGGTATTTGAGGAAAGGAAGAGGTGGACGGAATGTCACTATTAACGGGACCGATGCGCAAGCATCTGGACGGTCACAAAGAGCTTACAAGTCATACCGAGCTTGTCAAGGTTGAAGCGGGCAGCCTTGTATACATTCCTTTAATTAACGGTAATTCAACGGCAGTTGAAGTGTTGGTTAAGGAAGGTGACAGAGTAAAAGTCGGAACGATGATCGCCAAGCGGAATGATCATTTTACAGTTCCTTACTTTTCATCTGTATCCGGCACAGTCAAAGGCATCCAGAAAATGATGCATGCTGGCTTGCGTCCGGTCGATCATCTTGTCATTGAAAATGATGGCAAAAACGAAACAGAACAGCCATTCGGCACATTGAACTATCAAACGGCGACGCAGGAGGAACTGGTTTCCTTCATGATGAACGCCGGCATCGTCGGCTGCGGCGGCGCGGGTTTTCCAAGCTATGTCAAGTACAGAGGCTGCAAGGGCATTGATCTGCTGATCATCAACGCCGTCGAATGCGAACCGTACATCACGGCGGATTACAAGAATTCCAGCATGAACATGCAGGATCTGGTCACCGGCGTGGCGGCGATGCTGAAAATGTCAGGCGCTAAGGAAGCGGCGATCGCGATCAAGACGACGAAGAAGGATTTTATTCCGACGGTTGTCGAAGCGTTCAAGGATTACAGCAACATCAACGTCAAGGAAGTTCCGGACGTTTATCCGATGGGCTGGGAACGCACGCTGGTCTATGAAATCACCAAGAAGCGTTATGAAAAGCTGCCGGGCGAAGTCGGCGTCATCGTCAACAACGCGACGACGGCGATTGCATTCGGTCAGGCGCTGACCAAGGGCATGCCGATCACGCACAAATATGTGACGGTCAGCGGCGACGGCATCAACACGCCGGCCAATGTTCTGGTGCCGGTCGGCGTCAAGGCAGCGGATGTGATCGCGGCCTGCGGCGGTTACAGCGGGGAAGATGTGCTGCTGATCGCGGGCGGTCCGATGATGGGCAAAACGATCACGACCGATCAGTTCGTCATCACGCCGTACAGCAACGCGTTAACCGTACTGAAGAACAAACCGGTCAATCAGGTGGCTTGTCTGCGCTGCGGACGCTGCTCGGATCACTGCCCGGCGGGATTGCAGCCGGTCCGGATCAATCAGGCGGAAAAGTCCAAGAACGTTGCGATGCTGGAAAAGCTGAGCATCATGGAATGTATCGAATGCGGCATGTGCAGCTTTGTGTGCCCGTCGAAAATCGACGTCACTGAAGGCGTCCGGAGAGCGAAGCGCTACATGGCTCTGCGCGCTAAGAAATAAGGAGGGGAGTTTGTATGAAATTTAATTTTAAACCGTCCCCGAACTATCGTGATGGTCAGAGCACCGGCCGGATCATGGGCGAGCTGACCTTGGGGCTGTTGGCGGTATTTGCATTTTCACTGTATTATTATTTTACCAATTTTTCAGCGTCTTACGGCTTGCGGGCAATTCTGTTGATGATCACGGCGATCGTCAGCGCCTGCGGCACGGAGATCCTGTGGTGTGTCTTTACGAAGAAGGACATCCTGAACAGTCTGAAAAATTCTTATCCGTGGGTGACGGCGATCATCTTGACGATGATGTGCCCGCTGTCGATTGAATACTATGCCTTAGCGGTCGCGACAGTGATCGCGATCTTCTTCGGCAAGCTGGTCTTCGGTGGCTTCGGACAGAATATCTTCAACCCGGCGGCCGTGGGCCGTGCGACGATCTTCGCCTCGTTTGCGGGCGCGGCGGCGGCCGATATTGTGACCGGCGCAACGCCGACGTCTTCGATGGCGGCGCAGAACTGGATTATCAATTCCGCGGAAGGCATGAGCAGCTTCCTGAAGCCGTTTGGCGGTTTGGGAAACATGTTTGTCGGTCTGTATCCGGGCGCTATCGGCGAAACAAGCGCACTGGTGATTCTGGTTGTCGGCGTGATCCTGGCGATCCGCAAGGTCATTGACTGGCGCGTTCCGGCAACTTATCTGATCACGTTGTTTGTTCTGGCAGCCGGCGTCGGCCTGATGCACGGCGCGCCGATCAGCTATGCTCTGTTCCACCTGTTAACCGGCGGCGCCATGTTCGGCGCGGTCTTCATGATGACCGATCCGGTCACCAACCCGACCAGCGCTGCAGGCCGGATTATGTTTGCGGTCGGCTGTGCGGTCATCACGATCGTTCTGCGGCTGCGTTCCAATCTGCCGGAAGGCGTCATGTACTCGATCCTGATCATGAACATGCTGACACCGCTGATCGAAAGTCTGACCGACGGCCAGCAGATCAAAATGAAATCTAAGAACATCCGCAACCTGGCGATCCTGTTTGTTGCGGGTCTGGCGATCACGCTGTTGGTCGGCAGCACGATCAAACCAGTTGCCGCGGGTTCTGCGGAAGCAGGCGCGACCAACGGTACGGAAACGACGTACAACGTCACGCAGCATGGCTTCCAGGGCGACAATCAGTTTGAGGTCGTCATCGACACGGCCAAGGGCGAGGTTGTCAGCGTCAAGATGACGGAGTTCAACGATACTCCGGGTATCGGCGACGGCGTCAATGACGATTACCTGAGCCAGTTTGTCGGCGCGAAGAGCGAAGACGACGTCAACGCGGTGGATAATGTTTCCGGCGCGAGCTATACCAGCAAATCGGCGAAAGATGCCATTATTCAGGCATTGAACGCCGGTAATTAAGGAGGTCAGAAATGAAAAAAGCTTTGTATCTGGCCTGTTTCTTAGCCATTGTCAGCGCATTGGCCGGCGGCCTGCTGGCGGCAGTCAACGAAGTCACCGCGGCGAAAATCAATGCCAATGCTTTGGCTGAAGTGATGGGCAGCCTGGAAAAAGTATTCCCGGGCACAACCTATACGGAAGTAACAGATTACACGGATGACTCCGGATTAGTCACCGGCGTCTATCAGGCGGAAGGCCAGGGCTATATGTTCCAGGTCGAAACTTCCGGCTTTAAAGACACGATTAAATTTGTACTGGGCATTGATAACGATTCCAAGATCGTCGGCTACGATGTGATTGCGATTGCGGAAACTTCCGGCATCGGCAGCCGCGTCGCGGAAGACGATTTCAGAAATACCGTCATCGGCAAGACCACCGGTGATCAGATCGACACGCTGTCCGGCGCAACGATTTCCTCCACGGCGGTTGTCAAGGGCTTAGACGCCGCCAAGGCTGTCTATGCTTCGTTAACGGGCAACGCGGCTCCTGCGCCAAGCACCCCGGCAACGCCAGAAGCATCCAAGGAACCGGAAACACCGGCTTCCACAGCGACAGTTCTGGATCAGAAGGCCGACGGCAGCCAGGTTACGGTTACCGTTGAAGCCAAGGGCTTCCAGGGCAACAATACCTATACTGTTGTGCTTGATTCCGACAAGCAGGAAATCGTCAGCGTTGCGATGACGGCGTTCAACGATACGCCGGGCGTCGGCGATGCGGTCAACGATGAGTATCTGACCGGGTTTGCCGGACTGAACAGCGAAGACGCGATCGGCGGCATCGACGTAAAGTCGGGCGCAACGTATACGAGTAATTCGGCTATTGATGCCGTCAAGGCTGCCTGGAACGCGGTTTTCGCAGCGGACAATCAGGATGCGGCGGATCAGCCGGTCGCTGGCGATGACAGCGATGATGCCGCGGTTCTGACATCGGAGGACGGCGCATTAAAGACTTATACTGCGACGGCGAAAGGCTTCCAGGGCGATAACGAATATGAAATCGTCATTGATACTGACAAGCAGGAAGTCGTCAGCGTTAAAATGACAAGCTTTAACGATACGACCGGAATTGGCGACGCGGTCAACGACGAATATCTGGCGGGATTTGCCGGTTTGAAGTCGGACGATGAAATTGCCAAGGTTGACGTCAAGTCGGGCGCCACCTTCACGAGCAATTCCGCGATTGAAGCGGTCCGCGCAGCGTTCGCGGCCAGCCAGAAATGAGGTGGATGAACAATGAATCGTAAAGAGAATTTTACAGCGGGCTTCATCCGCGAGAATCCAGTATTCGGGCTGTATCTGGGATGCTGCTCCACGCTGGCCATCACCACATCGCTCAACAATGCCATCGGCATGGGCGTTTCCGTTATTATCGTTTTGATTTTATCCAACGTCATCATTTCGATGATGCGCAAGATCATTCCGGATGAGATCCGGATTCCGGTCTACATCGTCGTTATTGCGGCGCTGGTTAAGAGTATTGAACTGTTGATCAAAGCGTATGCGTCTTCGATCGACGCGGCGTTAGGACTGTTTTTGCCGCTGATCGTCGTTAACTGTATTATCTTAGGCCGGGCGGAAGCCTTTGCGAGCAAGAACGGCGTGCTGGATTCCGCATTGGATGGTTTAGGCATGGGCTTAGGCTATACCTGCGCGTTGGTCGTCATGTCCTTAATCCGTCAGATTATTGCGACGGGATTAATCAACTTTACCAATCCGTTTACGAACCAGTTGATTTTTGAAGTTCGTCTGATTCCGGAAAGCTTCACGATTTCGATGTTCGGTTCGCCGACCGGCGCATTCCTGACCTTTGCGGTCTTAGCGGCGGCATTGACAGCGTATAAAAACGCACAGGCGGCGAAGGCTGCGAAAAAGGAGGCTAAATAACGATGGCTAACTTATTTACTTTGTTTATTTCGGCAGTGCTGATTAACAACGTCATCCTGTCGCAGTTTCTGGGCGTCTGCCCATTCTTAGGCGTTTCCAAGAATAAAAGTTCAGCGATCGGCATGGGTGCGGCGGTTACATTTGTTATCTTCGGCGCTTCAATCCTGACCTATGGTCTGTATAAGCTGGTTCTGGAACCGAATTCTCTGGAATATATGGATCTGTTGTCATTCATTCTGATCATCGCTTCTTTTGTTCAGTTTGTTGAAATGTTCATCAAGAAGTTCTCTCCGGCTTTATATAAGTCGCTGGGGATCTATCTGCCGCTGATCACAACGAACTGCGCCGTTCTGGGCGTTGCGCTGGATAACATCAAGCAGGGCTTTACCTTCCCTGAAATGCTGGTGTATTCTCTGGGCATCCCAATCGGCTTCACGTTGGTTCTCTACATCTTCTCCACGATCCGGGAACGCCTGGACGCGGCGGACACCCCGGTTTCCTTCAAGGGCAATCCGATCGCTCTGATCGTTGCGGCGCTGATGGCGCTGGCGTTCAGCGGCTTTGCCGGACTGGTTTAATCCATGGTCATCGCAATCCTGGTCTTAATCGGACTGGGAGCGTTGTTCGGCTTGTTCTACTATCTGAATAGTAAAACGCCGGTACCTGAAGGATGCGAGGATCTGACGGCGGAGTGTGAGGGCTGCAAGATTACTTCCTGCGCTCATAACCCCGTACTGAAACAATCAAAAGGAGAGAATAAAGAATGATTACAGCAATTATCATGATGTTTGTGGTCGGCGCCGTTCTCGGTTTGATTCTGGGGATTGCCTCCAACGTGTTCAAAGTGGAAGTCGACGAACGCGTTGAAAAAGTAACGGCAATGCTTCCAGGCTATAACTGCGGAAGCTGCGGCTTTGCCGGATGCTCCGGCATGGCGGAAGCGATGGTGGCCGGCGAGGTCGCTACGGCTTCGGCTTGTAAGCCAAGCAAACCGGATGCCCGCGCAAAGATCGTTGAGTATTTGACGACAACGCCGGGACCGGACGGCAACACGATTAACATTAAGGCATAATGAAACAGCTGTCTGTTTGTTCGCAATTCAAGAACAACGGACAGCTGTTTTTTTGATTTTCTGAATAATTGGACTGATTTGGGAGCGAATGGGTGTTTTTAGGGAGCGAATAGACATTGATGTAAGATCAAAAGCTTGGCTCTTGTTTTTGTTTCAATCCAACAGCTTTAGTGTTGTCAAGTGTTTTGGAGCGAATGGGCGTTTTTAGGGAGCGAATAGACTTTGAAGTAAGGTCAAAAGTTTGGCTCTTGTTTTTGTTTCAATCCAACAGCTTTAGTGTTGTCAAGTGTTTTGGAGCGAATGGGCGTTTTTAGGGAGCGAATAGACGGGGTTCACTGAGTACGATAGTCCTGATTTTTTATATCTGGTAAGAAAATAAAAAAACCGGATCGCTCCGGCTTAGAATTTCAATTTTTTAACGCGTCCGTAACCTAATGTCCGCGGTCCGGTATGAGCCATGATGATGGGACCCATCGCGTGAATGGTGACCGGCTGTCCAATTCGCTCTTCCATCTGCCGTTTCAATTCCTCAGCTTCTTCTTTCATATCAGCTTCAACGATCATCCACTCATACTCAGTGGGATCCACGACTTCTGCGATTGCGTCCAATCCGACTTGATAGGCTTTCTTTACTGTACGAACTTTGCCAAGTACGTCGATACTGCCGTGTTCCACCTTGAGGATTGGGACAATTTTCAGAAGATTGCCCAACGCCGCGGCGGCTGCGGAAATTCGTCCGCCCCGTTTCAGATACTCCAGCTTTTCCGGAATCAGAGCTGCCCACAGATCAGCTTCTTCTTCGATTTTGTTTTTGATTTCATCGCAGCTGCGGCCGGCTTCAACCTGTTCCAGCGCCCATTGACAAAGCCAGGCGAGAGGATAACAGGCAAAACGGGCGTCAACGACGGTTACCCGTCCATCAAAAGCGGCCGAAGCGGTTAGGGCGGATTGATAGGAACCACTTAAACCTGAGGAAAGCGGAATGTAGAGAATTTCATCATATTCTTTTAATAAGTCACTCCACTGTTGAATTAATTTTCCCAAATGCGCCTGGGAGGTCTTGACGATCGCCCCCTGTTCCATCCGGCGAATGAATTCCGGCGTTTTAATTTCCATTTCTTCAATGTATTCCTGACCATCAATCATTAAAGGAAACCGCATGACGGTCAATTTCATCTGTTCTGCTTGTTGGGTATTAATATCGGCGGACGAATCCGTCATCACTGCTATTTTTGGCATCTTTTTCACCTCGTGCTTTACAATTATACCATAAGACATTCCCCGACTGGGAAAGACTTTTCTAAGTTTCCCCGGTTCTTTTGGATTTATTAGACAAATCTTTAAAATTGCCTGGCCTCTGGATAAATTCATCATTTTAAGAAAAAGGACACCTGAATCCAGATGTCCTGTGCGAACTATTAATGGGGCGATCGACGAGACTCGAACTCGCGAATGCTGGAGCCACAATCCAGAGTGTTAACCAACTTCACCACGACCGCCATCAGCGAATACTATTTTACCCTAGATGGCGGAATTTGTAAAGCATAAATTTCAAAAAAAGAAGAAGAGCGCGATCAAAAGTTTAACGCTCGTTTTTTAGCCAGCGAAGCACCTCACTGTCCTCAACTAACTGACATTCAGATTCCGCATAACTGCCGGCGGTTAAATATAACTCGATTCGTCCTTTTTTCTCCGCGATGGACAAGGCAGTGAGATAAGCTTGATCAACAGCTAACAACACCGTTGAAGGCAGCGTGTCGTCCGCCTGAGTGATTCGTTCGCCATTGCGGTTCTGCAGCTCCAGAACGCGTACCCCACGCAGCAGGCAGTCCATCATTTCCTGACCTTCTGGCCATTGTCCATAGACGTAAAGATCGACCTTCTGTCCCGGCTGCATCAACTGGCCGCTGATCTCGCTGACCGCTATGGTCAAAGGGAAGACCGCCTGACCTTCGTTCAATAAAGTTACGCTGAAATCTGCCATCGCTGCCGGCGTTTCAACCATTTCCCGATAGAACAAAGAACCGGCCGGAATTGTGCCCTCAAGCCGTGTCCAGGAACCGACAAGCTCTTCTTCCCGGCATAAAACGTCAGCTTGCAGGTAAGCGGAAGGCACGTCAATCCAGATCAGATCGTCCGCCGCGATCAAATGACGAGGCGGCAGGGTTGAGACGCTGACGGGAACAGAAACCAAAGACAGACGTCGGGCCAGCTCCTGCCGGAATAATAAAATCCCGCTGAGAATGAGGATAAGAGCTGCGGCAGAAACTGCGAGGGTCGTTGCGATTTTTTTCTTCATAGATAAAATCCTCCTACTATAAATATTGCGGAAATTCGCAAATTGCCTTACAATTTTTTAAAATTTTAATGAATAGTATATTGCAATATAGAATAGCTAGTGATATGATCTTGTTAGAAGGAGGGATTGGATGAACGCTCAGTTTAAGAAAGGCGTGCTGGAAATGTGTGTGTTGTCCTTGTTAGCGCAGGATGATCAATATGGCTATGAGCTGACAGAAGCAATCTCGCAGAAAATGACGGTCGCGGCCGGAACGTTGTATTTAATTCTAAAGCGGCTGAAAGACGACGGCGATGTGGAGACCTATCTGGTGGAATCCGCAGAAGGTCCAGCCCGCAAGTATTACCGGCTGACGGAAAAAGGCCGGTCCCACGAACAACAGTTACAAGGCGAATGGCGTGAATTTGTACGTTTAGTGGATGAACTCATCCGGAAAGGAGAAGCATGAACAGAAAAGAATACATGGAACGGCTGCAGATGGATCTGGAGGCTGTTGACGAAACGACGGCGAAGGAAATTCTTCAGGATTTTGCCGATCATTTTGATCAGGGGCTGAGCGAGGGACGGAGTGAAGAGGAAATCAGCGCGGAACTGGGTGATCCTGCGGAGCTGATCAGTGAATTGAACACCCGGCCGCATCATCAGTCGCAGACGGAAGCTCAGCCGGACGCCAGCTCATTGTCTGCGGTTGTCATTGAGGCGGACAGCGCCGATATTACGCTCAGACAGGGAAATGGCAGTGAGGTGCTGGTCGAGTTCTATGACAGCCGCAATCCGCTGCGGGTGCATAATTATCGTTTGGATACCTTTCAGGAAGGCGATATTTATCATATTCATGTGCATCGCTTGCAGAACAGCTGGCTGCGGGCCGGGGCGGGCGAGCATCTGCGGCTGGACGTCACGCTGCCGGCTGCGTGCCTGGACATTAAAATCACCGGGATGAGCGGCGATATCCGCCTGAGGGAAGCGATAAGCTGCGGTAAGCTTGCGGTCGTCACACAGAGCGGGGATATTGAAATCCGCGCCTTGGACGCCGAAGCGGTTCAGCTTACGTCGACCTCCGGTGATATCCAGGCGGCAGTGCGTGGCGAATTAGTCCAGGCGGCATCTGTCAGCGGCGATCTTGACATCACTCAGGCGGAAGGGAAGCTGGGCAAGTTCCGCACGACTTCCGGCGATCTAAAGGTTCAGGGCTGCTTCCAGGCGGTGCTGGCGGAAAGCAAAAGCGGCGATCTGGACTTGTCGATTGAAGAAGCCGAGAGTCTGAAGCTCGATACGATCAGCGGCGACATTCATTTAAAGCTGCCGCGCACAACCGGTTTTCTATGCAGCTTCTCAACGATCTCCGGCGATCTTGGCCAGCATATCGGCTTACCGCTGCAGCGGCAGGGCCGCCAGCTGAGAGCCGGCGACGGGCATGCGCAAATCGCCGTGAAGACGATCAGCGGCGATTTTAAAATCAGCGACTGACAACTGTTCTATCACCTTAAAAAATGACCCGGAGATGTTTGAATAACGCATTGCGCGGGCTTTGAGGAGAATTAGGCAGACAAAAAGACGACGGCGTCCGGCAGGGCGCCGTTTCGTTGTTTCCGGTTTTATGCTATAATAAAACCTCTAAAGGAGTGCGGCTCATGGAAAGCTTGAATATCAATGGGAAAACGCTGCGGCTGACGATTCAGCGCAAACCGATCCGCAATTTAATCCTGCGCTTGAAAACGCCGGACGAATTGCTTGTCAGCGCACCTTACGCCTGTTCGACGGCGGAAATCCTGCGGTTTATCGAAACGAAGCGCAGCTGGATTGCGGCGCATGCCGAAAAGCTTGCCCAGCGGCAGGCCAGACAGGCGGAATCCTCGGCTGACGGGAGTCTGGCGGTATATGGCCGGCCGGTACAGCTGCAGTGGGTGATCGGCAAAGGCAAACCCCGCCTGCAATCGGAGCGGCTGGTTCTCTATGGTCCGGATTCGCAGCCGGAAACAAAGCGGCGGGCCTTCGATCAGTTTGCCAAAACCAGTCTGGAGGCCGAAATTGGACAGCTGCGGCCGCGCTGGGATCAGGTGATCGCCGATTATCATCTCGCGCAGCCTTCGATCCACTACCGGCGCATGACAAGCCGTTGGGGCAGCTGCATTCCGGCTAAATCCAAGATTACGCTGAATCTGAAGCTGATTCATTATCCGCTGGCCTGCGTTGATGCCGTGCTGTGGCATGAATACGCGCATTTGATCGTGCCGAACCATTCGCAGCGGTTTTACGCGGTTATTTTGCATCACATGCCGGACTATGAAGTGCGCAAAGCCCTGTTAAATGGGGATTTGTAAGAAAACTGTAAGGAAAACAATGGAAACGCTTAAGATTTGTCTGGTAAGGTTATAAAAGAGAAAAGCGGGGAGGATAGGACTGATGGAAAACTATAAAATCTTAGTTGTGGACGATGATCATGAAATTGCCGACGCGATTGAAATTTATCTGAAGAGCGAAGGCTATGAAATTTTTAAAGCCTATAATGGCATGGAAGCCCTGGAAATCCTGAATCAACAGAAGATCCACTGCATTCTGATGGACGTGATGATGCCGAAGATGGATGGCATTCAGGCGATCATGCATATTCGGGAAACCTCCAACATTCCGATCATTATCCTGTCTGCCAAGTCAGAGGACATGGATAAGGTGCTGGGCTTGAACATCGGGGCTGACGATTATATCACAAAACCATTTAATCCGCTGGAAATGATCGCCCGCGTCAAATCGCAGCTGCGCCGCTACATGCAGTTGGGGGCGACGGCGGAAACCGGAACGGTGATCGAGGTCGGCGGTCTGAGCATTGATCTGGAAGCCAAGACGGTCACGCTGGAAGGCGAACCGGTCAAGGTGACGCCGATCGAATATCGAATCCTGGAGCTGTTCTTGACGAATCTCAACCGGGTGTTCTCGATCGACGAGATCTATGAACGAGTGTGGAATGAAACCAGCTTCCAGAGTGAGAACACGGTCGCGGTGCACATCCGGCGGATTCGGGAAAAAATTGAGATCGATCCGAAGAATCCCCGGTATATAAAGGTGGTGTGGGGGATTGGATACAAGATCGAGAAAAACTAGCGGGTTTCTGGCGTTCCTGCTTTTTTTCGTGCTGCTGACGGGGCTGTTGTTCACCTCGTCGCTGACGGTGGAAACGCTGTATTCCGCGCAGGGCAAGCAGGCCCTGTATCCCAAACAGATGATCCAGCAGAGCCTGCAGGATCTGGCGCAGCTGCTTTATGATGAAACGCCGCTGGCCATGGAAGTGCAGGAAGACCTGTACTACAATCTGCATTATGTTGTCGAACAGAAAGAGATTTATTTCAACAGCGAAGATGATCTGAAGCTGACTTACGATCAGTTTTTACAACAGTATGGCGGCAAAGGCATGCTGACGCTGACCTGGCAGCAGGGCGAAACGCCGCAGATCACCTACCGCGGCGGCTACTTTCTGATTGATCAGAAGACGATTACGCGGGAAACCGCGGAAACAGCGGTCAGTCTGCTCAAGCTGTATTCGCAGGAAAAAGTCGAGCGGCTGGCGTTGGTGATTCCCGATCAGCTTGCTTACAACACGCCGATGTATTACAGCTATACTTATTTTCAGGAATCCATGAATAATCTCAAGATCTGCTTCTATTCTTCCTTGTGCCTGTTTTTTATCACGCTGGCCTACGGCGTGTTCAAGCGGACGGCAATTACAGCCTTTAACGAGGGGCTGGCGCAGTTTACCGCGAATTTCTGGATTGAAGTAAAGCTGGGCCTGGTGCTGGTGCTGACAGTGATGATGCTTTCTTTGTGGCTGCCGTTGCCGTTATCGGCTACGGTGACGTTTTGGGAATTCTATGTTTTAGTCAACGAGCTGCATTTCCATGGCCTGAAACCCTTCCATCATAATATCCTGAATTCTGCGATGAAGACTGTCAGGCTGATCAGCGGCCCCTATGGCTATCAGAAAAAATGGCTGACAGAATTTCTGCTTTTAGTGGTGTTCGAGGTCGTCTGCGCGTTTATTTTATGGACGATGATGTTTTCTTCCTTCTTAGGCTTTATCGGCATTCTGGTGTTCGTCTTGATCTTTGCGGCGGCATTTCTTGTTTTGTTTCTCTATATCAGGCGGATGATGACATTCATGCAGGACTCTGCGACGCTGGCGCAGCAGGTGGAAAATATTCGCCGCGGCCGGCTCAACGAAAGCTTTGAATTGAGCGAAGGCAGTCTGCTGCAGCCGGTCAGCGATAATCTTGAAAAGATCCGCGAAGGCGTCAGTCATCAGGTGGAGGAGCAGCTTAAGAGCGAAAAGCTGAAAATTGAATTGATCACGAATGTATCGCATGATTTAAAGACGCCGATCACCTCGCTGATCAACTACTCCGACCTGTTGACGAAAGCGGAAATCCAGCCGGAATACGCGCGGGATTACGTGCGGATCATCACGCAGAAAAGCGTGCGGCTGAAGAATCTGATCCAGGATCTGTTTGAGATCTCCAAAGCCGCCAGCGGCAACCTGCAGATGGATCTGCGCAGGCTGGAAATCAACGGACTGCTGATGCAGACGCTGGCTGAGCTGGACGAAAAGATCGAGGCCAGTTCCTTGGAGTTCAAGATTCAGTATCTGGACACGCCGGGCTATATTCTGGCCGACGGCGGACGATTGTATAATGTTTTTGACAATCTGATTACCAACGCGATCAAATATTCGATGGAAAATACCCGCGTCTACATCCAGATTGAACGCATGGATGATCAGATTTGCATCAGTTTTAAAAACATTGCGAATTACGAGCTGAAATTTGATCCCGGTTCTCTGACCGAACGGTTTGTCCGCGGCGATGTATCCCGCTCCACCGAGGGCTCCGGACTGGGACTGGCGATTGCGGAAACTTTCGTGACTTTGATGAAGGGGCAGATTGAGGTCAGCGCCGACGGTGATCTGTTTAAAATTGAAATTCGATTTGCGGAATTGCCGCAGGACCACGCTGAAATGTAAGCTCAGCGGCTTTCCTGGATTCTGATCTGATAAAACAGGCCGGTACGGGGCAGACTAAGGGCAGAATGAAAAGGAGGCAGTTTCATGAAGAAAATCATTCTGTGCGCCGGAATCTGTCTGGCGGTGCTGGCCGGCTGTTCCTGGAATAAAAATAATTCGCAGCCCGCGCCTTCCGCTTCGCCCAGTCCGTCGCCATCCGCTCTGCCGACGATTGATCCGGCCATCACGGAAGCCAGCGATATCGTCGGGGAAACAACGGCGTTTGGAACGCCGATCGTGTCCGTTCAGATGAAGGACGGCAAAATCAGCTGGGTTTCGATCGACGAGATCACCGAAGATACGACGAAGAAAGCGCTGGGCGATCAGTATAAGCTGGGTGAACAGGCGATCGCCGGCTGGAGCGAGCAGATCAAAGCGCTGGAAGACTACATCGTCGCGCATGGTCTGGACGCTGTGGACGTCGATGAGGAAGGCAAAGCGGCGAACGAAGATCTGCGGACGCAGTGCACGATCACGATTCAGAACTATTTGCAGACGGTAGAAAAAGCGGTCAGTCAGGCTGAACATCCTGAACCTGTGCAGAAATAACGCGGCCGGGCAACGATCTGAAGCATGAAAAAAACCGGAACTTCCGAGGTGGAGATTCCGGTTTTATTTTTGTCTAGTCGATTAAGGCGATGATCTTATCCCAGGTCTTTTCGCCAATTTTGCCATCCGGCGTCAGACTGTGGGCATTTTGAAACGCAATGACCTTGGCTTCGGTTTTGGCGCCGAAAACGCCGTCGGCTGTAATCGGGGTCGACGGCAGCGTAAGCCGATTCAGATAGTTCTGCATTTTCTGGACTTCCAGTCCCGTGTCGCCGTATTCCAGCGGCGGCTGCCCGCTGCCGGGATCCGGGTCGGGATTCGGACCGGGGCCGGGATTCGCCTTGTATTTAGCGATAATTTTATCCCAGGTCAGGGTACCGATGATTCCGTCGGCCGTTAAACCGGTGTGTCTTTGGAAAATCATGACAGCGTTTTCTGTGGCGGGTCCGAAGGAGCCGTCTTCTTTTAAAACAGGAAGGTCAGGGTACGAAGAGCGCAGGACGTTCAGATACTGCTGCATTTTCTTGACCGCCAGCCCGGTATACCCTCTGCGAATAACATAAGCCATGTGAGTAAATCCTCCTTTCATTAACAAGGTATGTCTAAGGGAGAGGACCGAAAGGGAACGTGCCTAACGGGAATTCATTTGGTTATTGGCCTTTTCTCTTCCGCGTGAGCTGCATACGGTATACTGGAGGTGAAAACCATGAGAATTTTGATTTACAACGATCAAACCGATAAGATGGAAACGTATTCGCTGCGCTGCTGCGATAACATGCCTTATACGGCTTGCTGCCGGTTTACAGTCGGCGAGTTCATGCGTAATTCCCACAGCCGAACGATTGGCTGGTCGACCCGGCGGTTTCTGCGGTCAACCGATGAACTGATCCGGCGGTTTGGCATGAAGCCGCGCATCAGCCGGGCGTTTCGGCGGGCGTGGAGCGCTGAGGAACCGATGATTTTGACGCACATGCTGGGGACGGGAGTTGATCTGGGACGAAACCTGTCGCTGTCGGGGCTGCAGCAGCTGGTCACGCTGGCGGAAGATCAGGAGTTGTTAGATGTGATCACCGACCTGCAGCATACCCGGATTGAAGCCCACATGCATCATCAAAATGAAGCGGCCAGCGACTTTGTTCCGTTCGCGCAGATTCAGAAAGGCGATCAGAAGACCGAGGTCTGTGTGGCGCAGGATGCGCTGTGGGCGCTGGGCTATCCAGTCACGAAGATCAGCGGCGTGTTTGACGCGGAACTTGATCGAGTCGTACGGGCGTTTCAGCGGGATCAGGGGCTGGTTGCGGATGGAATTATCGGAAGACTGACCTGGGAAGCGTTGATGTCCCAGCTGCGGCCGGTTCCCGGTATTGATGATGACATCGCAGACTGAACTTCAACGGAAAGAAAAGAATGAAATGGCCTGATTTCAGGGCCATTTTCGTTTGCGTGGATCGTGGGAAAAGGTGTTATAATGAAAAAAAGAGGGAGAAGACCAACCATGAATTTTGATGAATACATCGACCGCAGAAATACGCACTGCGTCAAGTACAGTCAGGCTAAAACCGCACAGCGGCCTCAGGATGCGCTGGTGATGACGCTGGCGGACATGGATCTGCCTTGCTGCAAAGCGATCACACAGGCCATCGTCGAGCGGGCGGCGCATCCGTTTTACGGCTATCAGCAATTTGACGAGGTCTTGCCAAAACGGGTGTGCGCGTGGGCAAAGGAACACAGCGGAGCAATTCTGGATCCGCAGACAATTCAGATCGCGCCCAGCGTCAACACTGCGATTGCACTGTGCGTGAGGGCGCTGACGCAGCCGGGGGACGGAATACTGATCCAGAATCCTTCGTATAGTCCATTCCGCAAAGTCGCTGAGCTGAATCAGCGGCGCTGCGTGATCAACGAACTGATTCAGAAGGACGATCATTATGAACTGGATCTGGCTGATTTTGAAGCGAAGCTCAGCGAGGTAAGGATGTTTATTCTATGTTCGCCGCACAATCCAACCTCCCGGGTATTCAGTCCGCAGGAGCTGGACGCGATGTTATCGTTGTGCCGTCGATATCACATCGCCGTGATCGCCGATGAGATCCATGCGGATTGGGTATATGGGACAATGACGGCGGCCAGCGCTCTTGATCAGAATGTAATTACCCTTTTATCGCCAAGCAAGACGTTTAACCTGCAGGGGATGCAATGTTCGTTTATGTTTATCCCCGATGCTGATCAGGCGCAGGCGGTCCAACGCGAGCGTGATGCGCTGGCGTATATGAATAATCAGACTTTCTCGCACGCAGCCGCGCTGGCCGCTTACAGTGAGGAAGGCGCGGCGTGGCTGGACCAGGCGAAGGCGTATGTGCAGGAAAACACGCGGGTTTTTTGCGCGATGCTGAAAACGGCCGGTGTGTCGCTGAAGCCGATGCGGCTGGAATCGACGTTTCTGTTGTGGGTAGACTGCAGCGGCTGTTGTAAAACCGACGCGGAAGTCGTCGATCTGTTTGAAAACCGCTGTCATATCTATGGCAGCACCGGTTCGCATTATCAATCCGGCAAACCGTTTATCCGCTTGAATATCGCCGCGCCCCGCAGCGTGATTGTGAGGGCGGCGGAGCGGCTGATCCGCGCGCTTTCGCAGTCGTGCTGAAGGAAAGAAAGACGCCAGAGCATAAAAATAAGAACACCGCCGGTCGGCGGTGTTCTTTGGCAAGGCTAAGTCGGGAAGCGCTGGCCTACAAGTTGCGGATGCGATAGAAGTATTTATCGACGAGTTTGTCGTTATGCTCCGCTGCCGAGGCGTCCATAAAGGCGATGTGGCCGTTGAAGTAGACATCCGGATCCAATCCGCGCTGGACAAGCAGCTCCACCGTCTGGGTCAGCACGGCGTTTTGCAGATAAACGGCCGGGATCGTCGAGGTCGAGCCGATCTTCATCGGGAAGCCTTCGATCTGGACCGCCGCGTCGCCGATCAGCGAACAATTATCTAAGACAATATCGCAGACGTCTTTTAATTTCCTGCCGCTTTTATGCTTGGTCGTCAGATAATCGCTGTATTCGACGGCCGTGATCGCGATCGTCGGAATGCCTTTTTCTTTGGCGCGCAAGGCGGCGTCCACCGGTACGATATTGTTGCCGGAATTGGAAATGATGATCATGCAGTCATTGGGCGTGACACGGTGATAATCGACGATATGGCGGCCGATCTCGTAGGTGTTT
>NZ_CFQZWI010000026.1:0-31320 GCF_986127675.1 Holdemania sp.
CGCTCTTCCGATCTTGGAAAACCGCCAGCTGATCATCACGCTGGCGGATTCCGAGGTCAATTCCAAAGCGGATCTGGCAGGGAAAACGATCGCGGTGCAGAAGGAATCGAGCGCCTTGGAAGCGGTCAGCGCCGATGCTGCGTTCACGTCTGCGTTAAAAAACGGCGCGCCGGAGGAATTCGATACGAACATCGACTGCTTTATGGATCTGGAAGCCGGCCGTTCGCAGGCGATCGTCGTCGACGAAGTGCTGGCGCGGTATGTGATGAAGCAAAGAGGTCAGGAAAAATACAAGGTGCTGGACGAGAATTTTGGAACGGAACAATACGCAGTCGGAATGCGCAAGCAGGATACGACGTTGCTGGAGAAGATCAACGAAGCGATGAAGGCCTGCAATGAAGACGGCACAACGGCGGCGCTGAACGCCAAGTGGTTCGGGGAATAAGCATGATCCGTCAGATTCTGCCGTCATTACTGGCTGGCGCCGGGGTCACGCTGCAGGTATTCTTTATAACGCTGATCCTGTCGCTGCCGCTGGCTTGTCTGCTTCAGGCGCTCCAGCAGTTTTCCGGCCGCGCCTTAAAGCCGCTGTTTCGCGGCTACATCACGCTGATGCGGGGGACGCCGCTGTTATTGCAGCTGATGTTCATCTTCTTCGGCATGCCGTATCTCGGCCTGACGCTGAGCCGGGAACTGTCGATTTTTATCGCTTTCACCTTGAATTATACCGCTTATTTTATCGAGATTCTGCGCGGCGCGTTAAGCGCAGTCGATCCTGGACAGGCGGAAGCCGGGAAGATGCTCGGATTCTCCCGCCGCTATATCTACTTTCGGATTCAGCTGCCGCAGGCGCTGCGCACGGCGATGCCTTCGATTGGCAACGAAGTCCTGAATTTGGTCAAGGACACGTCGTTGATCTACGTTTTGGGGGCTTCAGAGCTGCTGAAAGCCGGCCGTTCCGCCGTCAACACGTATGCGACCGCACTGCCGTTTGTCGTCGTCGGGATTCTCTATCTGGCGATGTGCGGCGGGTTCAGCTGGCTTTTGGGACGGATTGAGAAACGCATCAGTTATTATTAGGAGGGCAAGTCATGAGCTGCATCGCAGAAAATTGCGCCAAGACCTTCGGCAGGACGCCGGTCTTTGAAAATGTGTCATTGCGCGTGGATCCGGGTGAGATCGTGTGTCTGATGGGACCCTCCGGCGCTGGAAAAACCACGCTGCTGCGCTGTCTGTGCGGGCTGGAGCTGCCGGAAAAGGGCACGATTTCACTTTCCGGCACGGTGCTGTGTCAGGATGGCCGCTGGCAGTCGCCCATGGAATACCGGCAGAAGATCGGACTGGTATTTCAGAACTGGAATCTGTTTCCGCATTGGACCGTCATGCAAAATCTGATCAAGGCGCCGGTTCATCAGAAACGGATGAATCGGGCGGAAGCTGAAAAAAAAGCCCGCAGGCTTTTACAACAGCTGAATTTGGCGGAGAAGGCGGACGCCTATCCCAATTCACTTTCCGGCGGGCAGAAGCAGCGGGCCGCGATCGCGCGGGCCTGCATGCTGGCGCCGGAAATCCTGTGCTTTGATGAACCGACCAGCGCGCTGGACGAACAATCGGCGCTGGAAGTGTCCAACATCATTCAGTCGCTGGCGAAACAGGATGGTTTGGGGATTCTGGTCGTCACCCATGACGAACAATTCGCGCACCGCACCGGCACGCGTTTCGTCCGGCTTAGCGAACTTCAGTCTAAAAAATAATCATGAACCGTATCCCTCAGGGAAGCGCTCAGGCACATCGTGCCGGGCGTTCCTTTTTTTGTGACAAAGGGGATCAATCGGTAGTTTGGGGTATCGTGCAGCTGGCCTGCTTCATCAATGACGCTGAAGCGGGAAAAATCTTCCCCGATGCCTTTTCCCGACCATTTGACGACGCTTTCCTTCGCCGTCCACAGTGAAAAAAAGGCTTCCGGATACTGGGTTAGCCAGGCCTGTTCCCGGGGGTGAAAGAACCGGCGGGTAATCGCTTCCTGACGGCAGGGATGGGGCTGTTCGATGTCGATGCCCACCGGCGCGCCGGCGATCAGGCAGATCCACTCCTGCCGGCAATGGGAGATGCTGAAATGCAGCCCCGGCAGATCGGCGAAGGCTGGCTTGCCCCGGGCGGAAACAACCTTTTGTACCGGGACAAAAGGCAGCAGGTGCTGATCTGCCAGCCAGGACAGTGCCTGATTCAGCCGCTGCGCGCTGTCGCTTCCGCTGAAATCAGCGCTGAAGCGCCACAGTCCCCGCAGCGGCTCATTCATGCGCGCCCAGTTCGGTCAAGGTAGCCAGAATATCTTTTACATTGCGGATTTTGCGGATGCTGCGGACATTGATCTCAACGTCAAACGTTTCTTCCAGCGCTGCGACAATATTAACGATATCGAAGGAATTCAGCTGGAGATCGCGGACCAGATCGGTTTGTACGCTGACGCCCGGCTGACCCGTTTCAGCGATGATGATCGCGATAATTTTTTCAAGCATAGTCGGCCGTTACCTCTTTTCTAAAACGGTGCTGCGTTTGATTTTTTTGGTCGCCGTTTTCTCAAATTCAGAATCGCGCAGCTTAATCATCTGGATTTGTTTGTATGCCGGCAGCGTTTCGTTGACCTGATCGATCTGCGCCTGCAGCTGTTCTAATATTTCATACGGCGACATTCCGGCGGTCAGCTCGGGATCCGGATAGACCATCAAAGCCAGCCGCACGTCGTCGGCATGGGCGGAGGAGTTCAGCCCGAAGGCCATGACCTCCTTGATCAGCGGCAGCGAACTGACATAACCTTCAATCTCTTCCGGGGAGACTTTCTTACCATTCTTAAACACGATCAGATTTTTCTTGCGGCCGGTAATCGTCAGATGTCCGTTTTTATCCAGACTGCCCAGATCGCCGGTCATAAACCAGCCCTCGTCAAACGCTGCGGCCGTCAGTTCTTCATTTTTATAATACCCCTGCATCAGGGACACGCCCTGAACGAGAATTTCGCCGTCCTTAAGCTTCAGCTTGTAGCTGGGCAAAACATGACCGACAGTGTCGACGCGGCGGTCCTTATTGCGGTTGACCGCCAGTAATGGGGAACATTCCGTGATCCCATAGCCCTGGATGATCTGAAAGCCGAAGGCCTCCATTTCCTCGCCGATTGAGGCCGACAGGTGCGCGCCGCCGCAGATGATCAGCGACAAATGTCCGCCGAAAGCGTCGCGGATCGGCTGCAGAAACGCGGGGTGCAGCGTGATCCCGAATTTGCGGCAGAACTGAAACAGCTTCATATATTTGCGCAGGGCTTCTTCTTTGCCTTGTTTGCGCAGCGTGCGCCAGATATTCTGATGAAGGGTCTCGACGATCAGCGGCACGGCCATCATTGTTTCCGGCGCGAAGGCTTTCAAATCGCGCATCATCGTTTTTAATGAGCCGTTGACCCCGACCGTGCTGCCATGCAGAAGCATGTTGATGACGGAACAGGTCAGGCCATAGGTGTGATAGAAGGGCAGCGAGGTGAAGACCGTCGCACCGACCCCGACCAGGCGCATCGAGTCAGCGGCGTTGGTAAGAATGCCAACCTCCGACAACATCACCGGCTTGGAGGTGCTGGTCGTACCGGAGGTGTAAACGATCGAAGCGGTAAAATTTTGCGGATGATCGGGAAACGACCAGACGCCCTGACGGCGTTTGACGAGGGCCTGCCCCTGCTTCAGCAGCGTCTTCAGCGTGAATTCACCTTCGCCTTCCATCAAGATCAACTGCTTCAGCGTCGGATTTTCCTGGCATAACAGGCTGCCGACAGGCTGGAAGGCCGGGGAAAGAAAACAGGCTGTGCAGTCCGCCTGCATGACCATGCTTCGCAGCACGTCGTCGGATTGTTCGATGTCGATGCACACGGCGGTGCGGCCGCTGATGATCAGCGCGAAGTAAACAAGCAGCCATTCGATACTGTTTTCGCTGATGATCGCAACGTTGCCTTCAGGCAGCGCCAGCCGGAAGGCTTCGCTTAACGCCTGGACGTTTTGCTTCAGCTGGATGAAGGTCAGACTGCGGCGTTCCCCCTTCGCGGCGTAACTGACCAGCGCTTCTTTTTCGGCAAAACGGCGGCTTGTGCCGTCGATGAACTGGCGGAAGGTAGCGTAGTCGTCGGCCGGGTAATAGGCATAATTTTTCATTGTGAGGTCCCTTTCCTAAAGTTCGTGGAATGTCCATTCCAGCTGCGCATGGATCTTGTCGTAATCATTTAAGAGCTCCAGGAACTCGTCGACCAGTTGCGGATCAAACTGCGTGCCCTTGTTGCGGATCAGTTCGGCCCGCGCCTGATCGAGCGAGAGCGACTGGCGGTAGGCCCTAAACGAGGTCATCGCGTCGAACGCGTCGGCCACGGCGATCATCCGCGATTCCAGCGGAATCTGGGTACCAGCCAGACCATCGGGATAACCCTTGCCGTCCCAGCGTTCGTGATGACCGCGGATGATGCCGGCGATATCCTGAAAGAAGCTCATCGTGGAAAGAATCTGACAGCCCAGCTCGCTGTGGCGGCGGATCTGCGCGAATTCTTCCTCGCTTAATGGTCCCAGCTTGGTCAAAATGGAATCCGGGACGCCGATCTTGCCGACGTCGTGAAACAGGCCGGCCAGGCGGATCAGCTCCAGCCGCTGCGGATCCTGAATTCGTTTTTTAGCCAATAACGTCGTGTAATAGCTGACCCGATCGGAATGGCCGCGGGTGTAAATATCTTTCGCTTCAACCATCAGCCGGACCGCCGTTATCGTTTCCATATAGCTGTCTTTGAGCTGCTTGTTCGTTTCTTTCAGCTGATGGTTGCGGCTTTGCAAGACCGTATGCAGAACCATCCGCGCGATCGCCGAACCCGCCTGACGGCTGTAGAGCGTCAATAACTGAATCAGTGTTTCGGCCGGGGCCTGCCTGAAATGAATTCCGATCATGCCGAGAAAATGCCCGCTTTCATCATGCAGCGGCAGGGCCAGGCGCTGTTCGCACAGATCCGGCTGACGGGAGCTTTTTATCCGCTGGATCGCGTCGAGAAAATTCGGATAGTACAGCCGCATAAACTGCCCCGCGTCCAGCTCATAATCGCCGCTGCCGCTTAATAACAGCGAGGAAACCAGCGACACTTTTTCGCTGAAGGAGGGGATGTTCTGCGGGTTGAGCATCACGAAGACGTCGTCTTCATGACACAGAGAACGCACCTGTTCCACGATCGCCGCGATCAGCTGCTGCGGATTCTGATCCTGATACAACGTCGTGACGTTGCCGAGAATTTCGTTAAGTCCGTCGCGGTAGCGGCGGATTGTCTGCATCTGGCGGATCGACTTGACGCACGATTCAACCAGCAGCTCCAGCTGATCGAATTTATCGCTTTTTTCATAGTAGCCCTGGATGTCCAGCTCACGGATCGTCTTGACCGGCGGCGCCAGATCCTTGTGGCCGGTTAGCAGGATGATAAACAGATCGGTGTTGAACTTGCGGATCTCCTCGACGACCTTGTCGCCGCAGATTGGATTCATCAGAAAGTCCAGCAGCAGGATGTCGTAGTGATCCAGACGGATTTTTTCGATAGCCCGCCGCGGATTGCTTTCAATGTCGACGGTGTAGCCGCAGCCCTCAAAATAAGAGCGCAGCGCCAGCGTGATCATTTCATCGTCGTCCAACACCAGCAGGCGGAACTCGTTATGGATCTGACCTTTGCGATTTTTACGCATCAAAAGGGACTCCTTTCTTCAGATTTAGGCAGGTTTTCTTCCTGCAGGACTTCGCTGTTGAGCGGAATCGTGAACCCGAACACCGCGCCGCCGCCCGGGTTATCGTTAAACCACAGTTCGCCGTCAAACTTTCCCTGGATCAGCGCTTTGGACATATACAATCCCAAACCGGCTCCGGCGGTGCCCTTGGATGTGATCATTTCCTTTAATAAATGACGGCGCACGGAATCGGAAATGCCGCTGCCGTGATCGCTGACCGAGAGCGAGAGCTGGTCGTCTTCCTGCCAGATCTTTAAGCGAATGGTGTGGTCGGATTGGGGCAGCTGAGCGTCGATCGCGTTGGCGATGAAGTTGTTGACGATCTGAACGAGGTTGTTGATATCCCCATGCAGCACAACCGCAGGCGGCACGCAGTTTTCTGCGATGAGCTGGCAGTTGTGGACGGTCAGCTCATGGCGCATGAGCAGCGTCGTCCGCCGCAGCAGTTCCTCGGGCGTGAAGGTGACCTTATCGGAGGCGTTCATACTGGCGGCCTGGCCTTTGACGGCCGTGATGATGTCGGACATGTACGAACACGAATCCTTGCAGCGGTGAATCCAGTCCGTCATTTCCTGAGCGATCTCCTTGTAATCGGCCGGGGTGACCTCCGGATCGCCGAAGCTGCGCTGACATTCGTCGACCAGATCATCCATCGCGTTGAGCGCTCCGGCAATCGACATGATCGGCGTTTTCAAGTTGTGCGCAATACCGCCGACCATCTGACCTAACGAAGCCAGCCGTTCCCGTTCCATCATCCGCTTCTGTGAATTCTGTAATTTCTGCATGCTTTCCTTCAGCTTGGTGACGTCCTTGTAAATAACGCTGAATCCGACGATCACCTTATTCATGATTAACGGCGTGACCTCGACCATGTAGTAATGCAGATGACCGTCGGCGACGATCGACTGTTCATAGGCGATCGAACTGCGGCTTTCGCGCGACGATTCGACGGAGCTGATCAGATTGTAGACGGCCGTCATCGCGCTGGGATCGTGATCGCGGTGGATGTTGATCAGCGGCTTGTTGATCTCAATCCCGCAGCGGCTGCCGATAATCTGGGCGAACGGCTGGTTATAGTTGAGCACCAGCCCGGTCTCGCTGAGGATCAGATAACAGTCGGAAATCCAGTCGAGGATGTGCTGCGTCGCAATCGGCGTGATGTTGAGGAAATTCAGCTTCTCGATCGCGATGCCGTGGAAGATGACCGTGAACACAAAGCTGATCGGTGTCGCAGCGATCGACAGGTTCAGAATTTTGAGCGTTGCGAGCATACTGACGACTAACGGAATCAGCGTGCCCAAGGAGAACATGACGGCCTGCTGCATATACAGGCGGTTGTTGCTTTTAAAGGCAAAGTGCAGGATGATGCAGATCGCGGCGATCATGCACAGGTAGCTGTAGCCGCCGCTGATATACATGTAGGGGCCGAACACGACCTCGCTGGCGATCACGCTGAAATGCTTGTAATGCAGATGATGCAGCGGATTGGTCCAAATCATGATGTTAGTGAGCACCGGGACGATAAACAGGCCGCGGACTTTCTTCGGCAGACTGTCGTAATGATGGGTGAAGACCAGCGCGATCAAAAGCAGCAGCACCGGCGCCATGCTTGTGCCGAAATTGGACAATGCGTCCCAGATGTAAAGCATGATTTCATCGCCGGGCGCGGTGAAGCGCATGCCGACCAGAGCGGTCATCCATTCGATCAGAATCATCGAGAACGCGACATAGATTTTATTGATCAGGTGGCT
Organism: Holdemania sp.; assembly: GCF_986127675.1. Lineage (NCBI taxonomy): Bacteria > Bacillati > Bacillota > Erysipelotrichia > Erysipelotrichales > Erysipelotrichaceae > Holdemania > Holdemania sp. Next base: position 7,532 of record NZ_CFQZWI010000026.1, read on the forward strand.
GCGGTTGGTGCGCAGGTTGCGCGAGACGATCAGCACCAGACCGATGATGGAGATGTAGAAGGTAATCAGGGCGCCGTTGGTTATCATCGGGATTCACCTCGTTTCTGACAAAGCTGGGCCAGCTCGCGGTCGGGACGCGGAAGCGGCCAGCGGTAGCCTTCCGCGTCCAGCGCCTGCAGCGTCACAGCGGCGTCGGGCTGGATTTGAACGGGCTGCTTTTCCAGCTGATTAAGCTGTTCGATCAGACTGCCGATCACATCGCTGCCTGAACCGGCTTCCCGCTGCAGCGCAGCGGCGAATTGTTCGTCGCCGACGATGGGCAGCTGCGGGAAAATTTCCTTAAATGATAGCAAATGAGGATTCATCAGATGCAAAACGGTCAGGCGGGAACGCAGGCCGGCGACGGCCGCCAGGGCGCATTCGTCAACCGCCGTGACCTCCGCCGCGGTCTGTGCCAGCACCGGATTCAGACAGCCGACCTGCAGGATGGCCTGACACAGCCGCCAGAAGGCGTTGGTTTGCGGATGGCGCTGGAACTGACCGTCCCGATGCCGCCCGCACAGCCGGCCTAAGCGCAGGATCCGCGCCGGCTGGCCGGCAGCGATTGCCTGACGAACGGCCTGTTCGGCCAGAAATTTGCTTTCAACGTACAGATTTTCGTTCCAGTTCTGCCCGATGTCGAGATCGGTTTCGCAAAAGCTTGCCGGTTTCTGCGGATCGGCGGGCAGATACGACCCGCTGACGCTGAGCGTGGAGACATGCACCAGCGGGACGTTGATTTGCCGGGCGAGGGCAAGCATGTTGCGGGTGCTCTCGACGTTGGCGGCCAGAAAGGCATCGCGGCGGCCATAGTGACTGACCTCGGCGGCGCTGTGCACGACGCACGTCAGCGAGGCTTGCAGCCGTGATCGCTCTGCGGCGGACAATCCCAGATCAGAGCGGGTCAGATCGGCATGCAGGCAGACAAGTTTGTTCTGATAACGGCCGACCCATTCCGGGCCGAATAACGCCTGCGCTTTTTCCAGCAGCGTGGCTTTATCTGAACGCGACAGGACAACGATCGAGCACGACAGGTTCTGTGTCAGCAGCACGTCGATCAGATGCAGGCCGAAGAAACCGGAACCGCCGCTGATCAGCGGGCTGCGCCAGTTGACCGGTGTATCGGATTGCAGCGGGAACTTGTCTAACCGGGGGGAGACCGGCTTTTGGACTTGCCACTCCGGCTGTATTTTCTGACGCTGTTCAGCTAACGTCGGGTGGGCGTAGAACTCTTCCAGTGTCAAATGCAGGCCGAGATTGTAATATTCTGTCAGTAACGTCAAAGCGCCCAGCGAAGTGCCGCCCTGATCGAAAAATGACAGATTTTCGTCCAGTTCGGAACGCTTCAAGACCTTCCGCCACATCGCCGCCAGATCGGCGGGGCCGGCTTCTTCCACAACCGGCGGCATTTCAATTTCGGGCTGAATTCCTTCGGAAGTACAAGGCCGGTCGGCAGCGGCAGTTTCAATCAACGCCGCCAGCGCCCGCCGGTCAGTTTTGCCGGAGGCGGTGAGCGGCAGATGATCCAGCCACGTTAGCGAGGAGGGGATCATGAAGTCCGGCAGCATGGATTTTAACGCCGGCCGCCAGTCCGTTTCTTCGCTGCCCGAGACAAACGCGTGCAGCGAGAGCACCTCGTGATCCTGAATCCGCGGGATCACGGCGCATTCGCGGATGCCCGCAAGACGCAAAAGCTGCTGCTCAATTTCCTGCAGCTCGATGCGGTGGCCGTTCAGCTTGATCTGACTGTCGCGCCGGCCAAGATATTCCAGCTTGCCTTGCGGATTGACGCGGACTAAATCGCCGGTGAAGTAAAACCGCCGCTGAGGCTGCTGCGGAGCCTGAACGAACGCCGTGTTTTTATCGGGGGCGTTGATATAGCCCAATCCGACCCCGGCGCCGCCGATCACCAGCTCGCCGCTCTGCATTGGCAGACAGCGCTGACGGGCTTCGTTTAAGACATAGGTTACGTAATTGGCCAGCGGCATACCGATGGTGACCGGGGTTTTGGAAACTTCATCCCACGTGGCATACACCGTCGTTTCCGTCGGACCATAACAGTTGAGGATCCGGGCTGAGGTGCAGGAGGCAATCTGGCGCACTAACGGCGCGGGCAGCGCTTCCCCGACATGGATGATTGTTTTGACCGAAGCCAACGCTTCCCGGAATGCAGCGTCGGCCATGTTCATCTGCATTCGCGTCGGTGTGAACTGCACGAAATCACAGCCCTCATTCTGGATTAAGGCGGCCAGCTCCCACGGCAGGCGCAGCTGGGATTCATCGGCGATCACTACCGTCATATCCAACGCCAGAGCGATCAGACTTTCCGTCAGGAAGACATCGAAAACCGGATTGGTCGCGCATAGAGCCCGCCGGCATCCGCCGAGCAGCGGCCGCATTGATTCCAGAAATGCCGCGGTGTTGCGGTAAGTGATCTGCGTTCCTTTGGGCAGACCGGTGGAGCCGGAGGTAAACAGGCAATAATGCACGGCGTCCAGCGGACGGGTCGGCGCCTCAGTCAGCACCGAACCCTGAGCGAGCACGGAACAGGTTGAAAGCGATAGATTCAATTTCTTTAATAAAGCCGGAGTTCCAACGATCAGATCGGCGCCGGCCTGATCCAGCATCGTTGCGATCCGGGCTGAAGGGAAGTCCGGATCCAGCGGAACATATGCCCGGCCGCAATGCATCAGTGCGAGCATTGCGACAAACAGTCCCTCGCCCCGCTCACACAGAATTCCAGCCGGCTTGGCCGAAGCGTTCTGCATCAGTGCGCCAGCCAGACGATCCGCCTGTTCGATCAGCTCGGCAAAGGTCGTCGTCTTTTGATGAAAGCGCAGAGCCGGATGGTCTGGATGCAGCCGGGCGCGTTGGCGAATCTGCACGTCCAGCGGCAGTCCGCAATATGGCACGCGCAGAGCGTTGGGCGCGTCCAGGCAGCGGTAGCGATCCAGCGGCGCAAGCACGTCCAATTCAGTCCAGACCGGATCCTCCTTCGTTAAAGTCATGACGATGTGTTCCAGACTGCGCTGGTAGAAGCGGATCGTTTCTTCGCGGTAGCGCTGGTTTTCGAATTCAAAGCAGAAATGCCAGCGGCCGGCTTCCCAATAAACTTCCTCGGTTAGCGGCAGTTTGCTTAACCCGGTCGCCACTGGCTGACAGCCCAGTGGCTGCCCGGCTAAGCGCAGCTGGTCCGCCGCGATCGGCCGCAGCGAAAACAACAGGCCGAAGACGGCGTTGCCGCCCACCTGGCGGGGCAGATTGAACATCCGGATTAAATCTTCCAGACTGACCGCCTGATGATCCTGAATTGCCGCCAGCTGATTCTGCACGCGCGCCAGCAGCGCGCTGATCCGCATCTGAGGGTCAAGCTGAAGCGCCAACGGCAGCGTATGCATGAATAACCCCGGCATCGCCTGCGTCGCCGCCTGCGTCCGGCCGCTGACCGGCATTCCGACAACGACCCGGTCGCTCTGGTTCCAGCGGGCCAGCTGAATCAGCGCCGCACAGGCAAACAGGGCGGCCGGCGTCAGCTGCTTCGCAGCGCAGAACGTGCGGATCTTTTCCGAGCCTTCCAGACTCAGATCATAGATGAGCTGACTGCCTCCCTGATGCGGCTGTTCCCGCCGGTCCTGCGGCAGAAGCAGCGGTTTCGGCAGCGGGGTCAGCGTCTTTTTCCAATACGCAAGATCATCTTCCGCAGGGCCATCCTGCATCGCCCAGGCCGCGTCTTTGTAGGTGAGCGCCGGCGAGCTGCAGACACGTCCCTGATAGAGCTGGTCGAGATGCGAAAGCAGTAACGGCGTCGTCAGCCCGTCGCTGATCAGATGATGCATGTCCAGTCCCAGCGCCCAGCCTTCTTTACGATGAATGAGGGCGGCGGAAAACAGCGGCGGTCTGGCCAGATCCATCGGCCGGATTAACGCCGCCGGATCCCAATCCGGTCCTGCTTCGATGATCTCGACGTTGAAGGCGACCTTGTCGTGAACCTGCATTCGGATTTCTCCATCATCCAGGACAAAGCCGGTGCGCAGCAGTTCTTCTTCCTGCACCAGTTGGACTAACGCTTGACGTAAGCGGTCGATATCGAGTGTGTCGGGCAGCGTGAACAAGCCCGGCATGTGGTATGCGTCGTTTTCCGGGTCGGCAAGCAGATCCGCCAGAATCGCTTTCTGTTGAAAGCTCAGCGGATAGGTTTTTTGTTTTGGAGCCGCTTGCGGCTTTGGCTGCGGGGCAGACTGCCCGCCGTCCAGCACTTCGCCGATCGCCGCGGCGGTGCGCAGGTGGTAAAGATCCGCCGTTTTTAAACGGATCTGAAATTTTTCTTCGATTAAACTTAACAATTCCATCGCGATCAACGAATCCCCGCCGTAAGCGAAATAATCGCTGTCCAGCTGCATGTCCGGCCGTTTTAGAAGCGTACGCAGCTGATCGAGCAGCCAGCGCTGAGCCGCGGAAGCGGCGGCGGATCTGAGGGGCTGAGGGGACTGGGGCAGCGGCGGCAGCCGGCTAGGATCCAGCTTGCCGTTAGCGGTAAGCGGCAGTTCGTCAACCGCAAGATAAACGGACGGGACGACCGGCGCGGGTAGCTGTTCCATTAAGGCGCGCCTGAGACCGGCCGGATCGACCGGCTGATCGCTGACGATGTAGGCTGCCAGAGTGCGGCGGTCATTCTGAAGCACGACCGCGGCGTTTTGAATGTGCGGCAGCCGGCGCAGCTGAGCGGTGATTTCCTGCGCTTCAATCCGGTACCCGCGCACCTTGAGCTGCTGATCCTGACGGCCGGCGATCACGATCTCGCCATCCTGCGTCCAATAAGCCAGATCGCCCGTACGATAGGCACGTTCTCCCTGTAAACAAGTCAGCGGCTGGAAGCTTTCGTCGGTTTTGGCGCGATCCTGATCATAGCCCAGCGCCAGGCAGGGACCGCTGATCCACAGTTCGCCAATACTCTCGCAAGGCAACGGCTGGCCTGTGGGATCGAGCACGAGCAGGCGGCAGCCGGGCAGGGGCTGGCCGGCGGTAATCCGGCGGGCGTGCGACAGCTCTTTCATGCAGACGCCGATCGTCGCCTCGCTGGGACCATATTGATTATAAAGCCGCGCCGATGTCCAGCGCTTGAGCTGACGCAGCAGGGCGGAAGGATAAGCTTCCCCACCGCAGAGACCAGACAGTCCAGCCGGGAGACCGCCTGACAAAATGCCGGATGTCTGAGATATGCCTGCAAGCGCGAAGGCGTCAGGGAAAGCATGCCGATGTGATAGCGGCCGATGTAATCGGCCAGCTGGGCCGGGTTCTCCGCCGCTTCCGCATCAGCGAAAACCACGCTTCGTCCATTCAATAACGCGCAAATCGATTCGATCAGGAACGCGTCGAACGCCGGGCTGCATAACGAAAGCACCGGATTTTGCGGATAGACGCCGGCCATCGCGTCGATAAAGTTGCATAAACTGGCGGAACCGACCAGGACGCCCTTGGGGGTTCCGGTCGTGCCCGAGGTAGTGACGATATACGCTGTCTCCGGCGGCGTGAAGGGACGCGGGGCGTCCGCAAGCGCGGCCGGATGAAACTGATCATCTTCGATCGTTTTCCAGGTCCAGCGCCGCTGCGGGTCCAGCTGTTCGCGCAGCGCGCAGGAACTGATGATCAAGTCTGCGCCCGTTTGTGCAAGCAGCGTTTTCAAGCGGTTTGCGGGTTGGGCAGGATCGAGGTTGATCCACACGGCGTGGCTGAGCATCGCCGCAAGCATGCCGGTGATCAGAGCTTCGCCCCGCGGCAGAAGCAGCGCGATCCGCAGCGGTTTTTCCTGCGGTAAAGTTAAAATCTGCGCGGCTAAAGCTTCCGCCTGAGCATTGAGCTGGGCAAAGGTCAGATTGCGGTCCTGATCGACAATCGCGATCGTCTGTCCCTGATTTTCTGCGATCTGACGCCAGCGGGCGGTCAGCGTTGAAGAGCAGACGGCTGCGGCTTGTGGATTGAAAGCATACAGAACGCGGTCTTCTCCGGCTTCTTCCAGCACGCGCAGTTGGCTCAACGGCGTATCCGGATGAGTCAGCACGTCCTGGAGGATCACGGTCAGGCTTTGATGCAGCTGCGCGATCCGGGCTTCGCTGAAGCTCTGGACCTGATAATCGTAGTCGATCTGCAGGGCGGCGGTTTCGCGATGGCTGACGTGCAGGCATAATTCCTCCATCTGCCAGCCGCTGAAATGCCAGGCGCCGCTGAAATGGACCGTGGTGTCCGAAGGCGGGGTTAAGCGCGTGTCTTCATAGGAAAGCGCGATCGAAAACAAGGCTTCCAGTTCCGGCTGCTGAGCGCGGGCCAGTTTCATGATTTCGGTAAACGGATATTTCTGATGCTTTAACAGGCGGTACCATTGATCGTTGAGCGTCTGGCAGAACTGATCCGCTGTCTGCGCAGGATCTGTTTCGCAGCGAAAGGGCAGCGTGCTGACGAACATCCCGCCGGCATTTTTTTCTTTGGATTGGGAACGATTGATTACCGGTACGCCGATCACCGGCGCTTTTTGGGCGTGAACCCGGCTGAGATAAACGGTCAGTCCCAACAGAATCATGATAAACGGAGAGATCTGACGCTCGCTGCAGAAGGCTTGAAGCCGCCGGCTGAGGCTTTCTGAAAGCGGGCGGCTGAACCGCTTTGATATTGGACTTGGGGGATAGACCGGCGCGGTCCGCAATGGTTTTGGCGCTTCCCATGCCGCGGTTTCCCGCTGCCAGAATTGCTGGTCGCGCTCGTAGCGGGGACTGCGCAGGTAGGCTTGTTCCTGACGCAGGTGTTCCCGATACGGCGTCAGCTCAGCTTCCTTGAGACTCTCACCGCGGCATGCGCGGCAATACAGCGCGGCGATGCGGTTGTGCAGCAGCACCTGCGCCCAGCCGTCGGAAATCAGATGATGCGCCAGAATCAGCACGCCGCCGCACGTTTCCCCGATCTGAAAGCCATAAAAATGGATCAAAGGCTGATCCAGATATGGCATCGGCGTCTGTGTCATTGCCTTTTGCCAAACGGCGAATTCCGCTTCGCTTACCGCTGAGAAATCCAGCACGGGAAAGGATTGGGAAACAAACGGAACAAAATACTGGCGCGGCCGGCCTTCGATCAACGTCAGCCGCGTTCGCAGCGTTTCATCATGTTGGACGACGGCATTCAGCGTTCGCTGCAAAGCTTCGGCGTCAAAGCCTTCGTCGATAAACAAAGTGGTACTGATGTGATTGATCGGCGTGTGCGGCAGCGCTTGTTCCAGATTCCAGATATTCTGTTGACTGAATGACAGGTCTTCAGTGTGGGGCTGCGAAAAGGTTTTCATCCCGGTCCTCCTTAAATTTGAAAGTGTGTCAGGAAGCGGTGAGGCATCAGGCTTTGAAGCTCAAAGTAAACATTAACTATGAGAATTATATCGGTTCAATAATCAAAAAACAAGACGCGGTTCATGACTTTTTGATTCAATTTTCATCCTGCTTTTTCGAATGCTTTCCTTTTTGCGAAATCGCTGCTTTTTTCGTTCTGAAACTCAACCTCTTGATGCGGACACGAATTCATTTCGCAGATTTTTGACGGCTGCGGAATTTTCAGGTAAACTTAAAATCAGGAATGAGGAAAATTCAATGAGGAAAATTTGATGAACGCAGCATCAGAATCTTTTAAGCCCGCGCAGCGCGCCGGTGATCCGGCAGGAAGGCTTAAAATAATCAATTTACTGCGGTTTAAGCGTCAGGCAAGAAAACGTTGCGTGACAAATCCGCAGGGTGTCCCTTACAATCGGGTTGAGGTGAAGAGCAATGAAAACACTGGGTGAAAAAATCGCCGGGCTGCGGCAGGAGAAAAACATGACGCAGCAGGCGTTCGCGGACGTCATGGGCGTGACCCGTCAGGCAATCTCGAATTGGGAGCGGGATAAGACGGAACCGGATGTCGCCGCGCTGAAGAAGATCGGACAGGTGTTCGGCGTCGATATGAACGAGCTGTTAACCGATATCCATCTTAAACGCAGGGAAGTCGATACACGGCCGTTAACCCGACTCTTTTTGGCGATTCTGGCGACTCATTTGGGATCGTTGCTCTGGTTGTGCGCCACGACGTCCACGATGAAGGAAGCGCTGAGCCGGTATGGCTTTCGGTTTGTCTTCGTGCTGATCGCGCTGTCGATCTATGCGGCGTTTACCTATTGCATCCGCAGCCGCGATTTCTCGCTGTTGTCTGGTTATGATCCGCATGCGCCGTATGATCTGGATGTGATGGCGGACATGACGGCGGCGATGGCAACGATGATTCTGACCGATACGCTGAGCTTTTCAATTCTGAGCTGTTTGTTGGAAGGGCAGCTTTCTGAATCTCTGTCGATGGTCTTGTTTGTGATGTACCTGGCAGGCTTTGTCCTGTCCATTCTCCTCGTTAATGTGAAATATAAGGACCGGATTTATCGGGATCCGGATTATCCCGACAAGATCCGCAGCGGGAATCGCATTTCAATTTTCTTCGCCGCGACACTGATGGCGGGAGTGATGATTCTGATTCTTTCCGGCATGTTGGGCTGGGTGGGTCATAATTCCCCCAAAGCTGCATTTCAGGTCCTTCTTTTTCTGCCCTATATCCTGTTGAATGTCGTCTGGATGATGATTGAGCAGGATAAACTGCACCGGCTGATTGAGCGTGGTGAAATCTATCGCTTCGGCAAAAATACGCTGGGCGTGGCGGTGGCGGATGGAATTCTGCTGGGATTGATCCTGTTGATCAGCTGGGCTTAGCAGAGCGGGATGCGTTCAGCTTTCTGGAAATTCCAGAATCGTGGAGAATAAGGAAAGGTGATCATAACGAAGGGGCTGAAAAGGTCAGAAGGAATCGAATGATCAGCTCGTCATTGACTTTCCGGTTCCTTCTTCCATTCGTCAGCGCCTCAGCAAATTGGAAAAATACGGGCGGCAAGAAGATGTTTATTTCTACTTTGACAGCAGCGAGCGGCTGGAGAATGCGGTGAAAGATTATGTTGATGAAAGCGTGCTGACACAAGACAAAGAGAATGGTTGATTCAGAAATAGGGTTGGGAGGTTCGGATAGGCAAGAGATGATTGATTTAATACGTGGGAAGCGACGATGCGGTTTTATGGCAGCGCTGATGGAAGGAAATTGACGATCCGCGATCAAAGTGAGAACGGGTTCAAGATTAACAGACGCGATGAGGAATTAAGGATAAAAAGACGCTTAATTTATACCTGTGTAGGGAAAATGGATTTTTTTAGAAAAAGATTGACAAATTATTTTGAAGATTTTATAGTAGAGACACAGATATCCAGAATTGTTACTGGGAACAGGCAAGATCAGTATCTGATGCGTTTTTTGCATCTGTTACTGATCTTTTTCTATGTCAGAAACGAAAGGGGCTGTTTTCTTATGCAGGATCACTATGTGATAACAAAACTGATCAATAACAACGTGGTGTTTTCCACGGATGCCGGCGGCCGGGAAATCATTGTGTTCGGCAAGGCTGTTGGATTTGGAAAGAAGCGTGGGGATAGCATCGACAATTCAAAAATCATCAAGGTTTTTGAACCTTCGGATACGAAGGAAAAGAATTTCCTGATGAATCTGGTTGAGGATATCGACCCGGTGTATATCGACATGGCCACGAAAATCATCGCTTTATTTGAATCCCGGCTGCATTGCAAGGTCAATGTGATGATGAATATCAGTCTCTCCGATCATATTCACAATGCCGTGCGGAACAAGCAGGAGGGCTTCCAGGTGCCGCTGGATATTCTTGAGGAAGTCAAGACGATGTATCCGCGGGAATTTCTGATTGCGAAAGAGGGACTGGATCTGATCGAGAAAGAAACCCGGACGACACTGGGGGAAGATGAAGCCGGCTACATTGTGCTGCATTATATCAATGCCCAGGGACAGCATTTCCGCAGCGACGCGAAGGTCAGACTTTTGTTTCAGGAGCGCGTGATTCAGGAAATCGAGCGGGAATACGGCGTGAAGCTGGATCATCTGTCGGTCTATTATTCCCGGTTTCTGACACATCTGAGCTTTCTGGCTGCCCGCCTGCATGACGGACAGTTATTGGAAGCTTCGCAGAGTACGCTGTACCCGCTGCTTGTGCAGAAATATCCACGCTTAGAAGCGTGTACGGAACTGATTGCCGGGATTATCTTAAACGAGTTTCACATGCCGGTGGGCGAGGAAGAAAAGGGATATCTGGCGCTGCACATCCACAATCTGCTTAAAAATTTGAAAATGGAGGAGAGTTCTGATGGAACAACGTTTAAATAAGGATCAGTGTACCGGCTGCGGGAACTGCCTGACGGCCTGTCCGCTGGATTTGCTTCGCCTGTCGGCCCAGCATAACCGCCGCGGCGTGTGCTTCGTTGAAAATGTCGATCCTCAGCGCTGCATCGCTTGCCGGCGATGCGAGCTGATGTGTACGGCGGGAGCGATTGATTTTCTTGAAAACAATCAGCCTGTCAGCAATACTCTGATTGACAAGCAGGCAATCCCGCCGCATGCGGGTTGTTATCTTGGTTCGCTGACAAAAGCGTTGGCTGACGCGATCGAACAGTTGGGTGTGCGCGAGCAGGTGGTGATCTTTAAGAAGAAAGCCGCCGATGTCAATCTGAATTGCGAACTGCACGATTACGCGGACGAACAGTTTTATCAGGACGGTCTGGCCTATAAACGGGCGCATCCGGAAAAGCTGGTCATTTTGATTTGTTCCAGCAGCAAAGCGCCGTCCACCGCCCTGAACCAACAACGCTTCAACGCGCTGCGAGACGAGTCGGTTACAATCATCAATACCTTAAACTGGTTTGAGCGCGATGAAGCGGGACAGCTTATCGGCGGCGGATCGCGGATGCTTGAACAGCTGCGCGACTTAGGTTACGCTTCCTATCTGGCCCGCGGCAGCGTGCGCTCGCCCGAAGCGATAGGACGGCTGACGCAAAGCTTACGTAAGGCGTTGATGCTGCAGCGGCAAAACCGGCCGTTTGCGGTTGTAGAGATTGTCTTTCCCTGCTTTTACCGTCTGGCAGGCCGCCCGCAGCGGTGGATGAGCGCTCAGGAAATTGAACCGCTGCGTCAATGGTTCGCAAGCAAAATTGAGCCGGAATATCCGGAAGAAATTCTCAAAGAAGGAAAGGAGTAGAACGATGGGATTATTTAAACAGGGCCGGCGGACGGCGGCCCGCTTGATCGTCAAAGCGCCGGTTTCCGGCGAAGTGAAACCGCTGGCCAGCCTGAACGACGGCGTGTTTTCAGAAGCGCTGCTGGGACCGGGCTGCGTTATCCAGCCGGGTGAAGACGAACTGACCGCGCCGTTTGCGGGCGAGGTTGTCATGGTGGCGGCGACGAAGCACGCGATCGGGTTGATGAGCGATGAGGGCGTCGAGCTGATGCTGCACGTCGGTCTGGACACCGTCAATCTCAACGGCGAAGGCTTTCAGGTGGAAGTCCAGCCGAAGATGCACGTGCAGGCGGGGGAGCGGCTGATGCGCTTTTCACGCGAACAGATTCAGGCTGCCGGCTATCCGGACGGCGTTGTGATGATCGTTACCAACGCCCGTTTGTTCAAACAGGTTGAAACACTGAAGGAGGGGATGATCAAAGCCCAGGAAAATTTATTATCCGTATCGAAGTAATTCACATCCACGAATCCCGATAACCAGAATTGTTACTCACGCGGGCAAGATCAGTATCCGATTCATTTTCCCATCCGGGCTTAGAGTGAACGTTATTAAATCATATTAAAATAAGGAGAATGAAGATGAAAGAACTTGCAAAACAATGCATCGAACACGTCGGCGGCGCTGCCAATATTCAAGCCGTCTCCCATTGCGCGACCCGGCTGCGGCTGACGCTGCGGGATCAAAGTCAGGTGAATGAAGCGGCGTTGACTGCTTTGCCGGAAGTCATCAAGGTGATGCAGGTCGGAGCGCAGACGCAGATCATTATCGGCAGCGACGCTCCGGAATTGTACGGCGTGGTCAGCCAGCTGGTCGATCAGGCCCAGAGTGAAGCCCCGGCCAAGTCCGCGGAAGCGGCAGAAAAACAGCCGGTGGCGAAGAATAAAAAGAAGGCGGCTGCGGGGAAATTCTTCGATGCCTGCAGCAGCATGTTTACTCCGCTGGTGCCGGCGTTTACGGCAGCCGGGATGATCAAGGCTGTGCTGGCGATTCTCGTAGCTGTTTTCGGACTGGCGAAAACCTCGCAGGAATACATCATTATCAATTATGTTTCCGATACGATTTTCTACTTCCTGCCGATTTATTTAGGCGTCACCGCCGCTTCTTATTTTGGCTGCAACAAATATATTGCGGCCGCCGTCACGGCCATGTTTGTGCATCCGGCCTATGTCGGTCTGGTTTCTGCAGGCGAGGCCGTTGCGTTTTTCGGCATGCCGGTCGTTCTGTATAATTATTCCTCGACCGTCTTTCCGACGATTCTGACCGTCTGGTTCATGGCGTATGTCGAACGGTTTGCACGCAAGGTTTCACCCAAGGTCGTCAAAGCGATCATGGAGCCGATGCTGACGCTGCTGATCACCTTTCCGGTGGGCCTGTTAATCCTCGGTCCGATCGGCGCGGTTCTCGGCGAGGTCTTAATGCAGATCTTCGCGGCGATCGACGCTTCCGTCCCATTCTTAGTTCCGATGATCGTCGGCGCCGTTTCGCCGTTTCTGGTCTTTGTCGGCATGCACCGGGCAGTCGGTACGCTGGAAACGATGCAGATCGCTCAGATGGGTTTTAGCTCGCTGTTAGGCACAGGCATGTTGGCAAGCAACATCGCGCAGGGAGCGTCCACACTGGTGCTGTCATTGAAGTCGAAGGATGAAAAGGTAAAGCCGCTGGCCTTTACCGCCGGCGTGACCGCGTTGTGCGGAATTACGGAACCGGCGCTGTACGGGTTTACCGCTAAAAATAAGAAGTCGTTGATCGCGACGGTCATCGGCGGAGGCGTCGGCGGCTTCTATGCCGGCATCACGCATGTCGTTCGCTTCGCCAAGGGCGCTCCGGGTTTGCCAACCTTGCCGGTTTTCATCAGTCTGGATAATCCGATGAATTTGATCAATGCCTGCATCACAGTGCTGATCGCCTTCGCGGTGGCCTTCATCGCGGCATGGATGATGATCAAGCCGGAGGAGATCCAGTAACCCGCCGACTGAATAAGCAAAAAGGGAAATAAGGGAAGTCTGAGGAAAAACGGACTTCCTTTTTTGTCTCTGCGTTTCAGCGGCAGAAGCCACAGTTTTATGGGACTATCGAAAAGAATGATCCCAGATATAAAATAAGGATAGCGAACAGCTAGGTTTATCTTGGAAAGACAGGGGGAAAGTGAAGGAAACGGAACTGAATTTCCAGGGTTTTATGAACGAAAGCTTGTGCTGAAAAACAAACTGGGTTATAATATTCATGGCTTTAATTTAGTGCAGCGACACTAAGAAGGCATACACAAATTTTAAGATGAATCTGCGTTCTTTTCGTGTAACCTTCAAAAGCCTGTTTTTGAAGGCTTTTTTTTACAGAAACGGAGGATTCCTGATGAACGATCTATACCAACTCAGCTCTCTTTCTACCGATGAGATTCAGCACATTCTCGATGTTGCCGAACAATGCCGCCAGGGCCAGTTCATCGACAGCGAGAAAGGAAAAATCGTTGCCAACCTGTTTTTTGAACCATCTACCCGAACCCAGTACAGCTTCAATACCGCCGAGGAAAAACTGGGGATGAAGGTGATCAACTTCAACGCTCAGGCCTCTTCGATGCAGAAGGGCGAAAGCTTCTACGATACGGTCAAAACGTTTGAGAGCTTCGGCCTGGACGCCGTGGTCATCCGCGACCGGCAGGATGAATACTACAAGCAGCTGCAGGGCCGGATCAACATTCCGATCCTCAACGCCGGCGACGGCAAGAAAGACCACCCGACCCAGTCGCTGCTCGATTTGATGACGATCCGTCAGGAGTTCGGTCATTTTGACGGCTTGAAAATCGCGATTGTCGGCGATATAAAATACTCCCGCGTCGCCCATACCAACATCGAGGTTATGCAGCGCTTGGGCATGCAATGCTTCATCAGCGGACCGGAGGAATACCGCGATCCGCAGTACGATTACATTGATTTCGATCAGGCGGTCAAGGATATGGATGTGATCATGCTGCTGCGGGTGCAGCACGAACGGCATGAACAGGCGATGTCCCTGACTCAACAAGAATACCATGCGCGCTACGGTCTGACCTTGGAGCGGGTGAAAGCGATGAAGGACACCGCGATCATCATGCACCCGGCGCCGTTTAACCGCGGCGTGGAAATTGCCGATGAGGTCGTAGAATGCGAAAAATCCCGCATCTTCAAACAGATCAACAACGGCGTATTCGTGCGCATGGCGGTGCTGAAACGCGCAATGGAGGGACGATAAATGAGTTTTTTAATGCAGAACGGCGAGGTGCTCTACCGCGGCAAGGTCCGCAAAATGGACGTCCTGGTTGACGATCTGGGCCGGGTCACGGCTGCGGATCAGATCGATCTGACGGCGGAGGACGTGGACGAGGTGATCGACGCGTCAAGCCTGCTGATCGCACCGGGGCTGATCGATCCGCATGTGCATCTGCGCGAGCCGGGCTTTGAATACAAGGAAACAATCGCTTCCGGTACCGCAGCTGCGGCCAAGGGCGGCTACACGACGATCATGGCAATGCCCAACCTCAATCCGGTACCGGACTCGCTCGAACACTTAAAGGTGCAGCAGGACCGGATCCGCTACAACGCAAAAATCCAGGTCATTCCCTATGCCGCCATCACTCAGGGGCAGAAGGGCGTCGGCGAGCTGGTCGATTTCTACGCGCTGGCCTCGGAGGTGATCGCCTTCTCCGACGACGGCAAGGGCGTGCAGGAAGAAGCGATGATGCGCGAAGCGATGTTAGCGGCCAGGCGCAACAACTGCCTGATCGTTGCGCATTGCGAGGATGAAAGCCTGATCGCCAAGGGCGCCTGCATCCATGCGGGCCGCAAGGCGGAGGAACTCGGCTTGATTGGCATCAGCAGCGCCAGCGAATACCAACAGATCGAACGCGATCTCAGACTGGCGGAGGAAACCGGCTGTCAATATCATATCTGCCACATCTCGTGTAAGGAATCCGTCGAGCTGGTCCGCCAGGCGAAACAGCGCGGCGTCCAAGTCAGCTGCGAGGTCACGCCGCATCACCTGTTATTGTGCGAGGACGACATCAGCGCCGACGACGGCCGCTTCAAGATGAATCCGCCGCTGCGCACTAAGGCCGATCAGGAAGCGCTGATCGCGGGCATTCAGGACGGCACGATCGACATGATCGCAACCGACCACGCGCCGCACAGCGCCGAGGAAAAAGCGAAGGGTCTGCAGGGCAGCGCAATGGGCATCGTCGGCCTTGAAACCGCGTTTGAGCTGATCTACACCTATCTTGTCCGCACCGGCAAGATCACGCTGGAGAAGTGCTTTGAGTTAATGAGCTACAACTGCGCCGACATCTTCGGCATCGAGGGCGGCGAAATCATCAACTTTGAAAAGGCCAATCTGGCTGTCTTCAACTTAAATCAACGCGAAAAAATCAATCCGAAAACCTTTGTCTCCCAAGGCAAAAGCACACCGTTTGAAGGCTGGTGGGCGATGGGCCGCTGCGTGATGACGGTGGCGGACGGACAGATCGTGTATAGAGAGGGGCTATAAATAATGGATCGTAAACTCGTATTACAAAACGGCATGGAGCTGCAGGCCAAGGGCTTCGGCAGCCAGAAAGAAGTGATTGCTGAGCTGGTGTTCAACACGTCGATGGTCGGCTATCAGGAGATTCTCAGCGATCCCTCCTATACCGAACAGATCGTCGTCATGACCTATCCGCTGATCGGCAACTACGGCATCATCGACGAAGATTATGAATCCAAGCTGATCGGACCGAAGGGCTTCATCGTCCGCGAATACAACGACAAGCCAAGCAACTTCCGCTACACCAAGACGCTCAACGAGCTGCTGGAAGAAAACGAGGTGCCGGGCCTGACACATCTGGATACCCGGAAATTGACGCGGATTCTGCGCGACGAAGGTGCGATGCTCGGTCTGATCTGCGACTCAGATGTAACCCACGAGGAAGCGATGGCGAAGCTGGCGGCCTACAGCGCTCCAAAGGATCTGGTCGCGCGCGTCTCGTGCAGGAAAAAATGGTATTCCCGCTGCGCCAATCCGCGCTTCAATGTCGTCGCGATTGACTGCGGCATCAAATACAACATCATCCGCGAGCTGAACCGCTATGGCTGCAACGTCACAATCGTGCCGTACAACACTTCGTATGAAACGATCATGGCGCTCAATCCAGACGGCATCTTCCTGTCCAACGGGCCGGGCGATCCGGAAAACGTGCCGGAGGTCATTGATTTGATCCGTCAGCTCCAGGGCACAAAGCCGATCTTCGGCATCTGTCTGGGCCACCAGATGATCGCGCTGGCCAACGGCTTGCCTACCTACAAGCTGAAATTCGGCCACCGCGGCGGCAATCATCCGGTGAAAAATCTGTTGACCGGCAAGGTCGAGATTACCTCCCAGAACCACAGCTACGCCGTCAGCACGGACGGAATTGAAAAGACCCGCGTCGAGATTACGCACATCAACCTGCTTGATCAGACTGTCGAGGGCCTGCGGATTGACGAGGACCGCATCTTCTCAACCCAGTACCATCCGGAATCCGCTTCCGGACCGGAGGATTCCAAATATTTATTCGGATTGTTCATTCACAACATGGAAGCTATGAAGGAGGGCCGTTAAGATGCCGAAAAGAACGGATATTCATAAAATCTTAGTCATTGGCTCAGGACCGATCGTCATCGGTCAGGCCGCGGAATTTGACTACGCCGGCACCCAGGCCTGCCTGGCCCTGCGCGAGGAGGGCTATGAGGTCATCCTGATCAACTCCAATCCGGCGACGATCATGACCGATACCAACATCGCCGACAAGGTCTACATGGAACCGCTGACGCTGGAATATGTGTCCCGCATCATCCGCAAGGAACGCCCGGACGCGATTCTGCCGACGCTGGGCGGCCAGACCGGCTTAAACATGGCGATGCAGCTGGCGAAAAAAGGTGTGCTGGAAGAATGCCGGTGCGAGATTCTCGGCACCGACTTTGAATCCATCGATCAGGCGGAGGACCGCCAGCGCTTCAAGGACCTGTGCCTCAGGATCGGTCAGCCATGCCTGGAATCCTATGTTGCCCGCACGATTGAGGAAGTCGTAGAGTATGCCAACAAGATCGGCTATCCGGTCGTGCTGCGGCCGGCATTTACGCTGGGCGGCACCGGCGGCGGCTTTGCCTACGACGACGATGAAGTCATCGCGCTGGGCAAAAACGCCCTCAAGCTGTCTCCGGTCAGCGAGGTTTTAGTTGAAAAGTCGATCAAGGGCTATAAAGAAATTGAATTTGAAGTCATGCGCGATCACAACGATACCGCGATTGTGATCTGCAGCATGGAAAATATTGATCCGGTCGGCGTGCATACCGGCGACTCGATGGTCGTCGCTCCCTGCCAGACGCTGTCCAACAAGGAATATCAGCTGCTGCGCAACGCCGCGCTGATGCTGATCCGCGAATTAAAGATCGAAGGCGGCTGCAACGTGCAGTTCGCGCTCGATCCGTTCTCCTTTGATTACTACGTCATCGAGGTCAACCCGCGTGTATCCCGGTCCTCGGCGCTGGCGTCCAAGGCGGCCGGCTTCCCGATCGCCCGCGTTTCCAGCAAGATCGCCGTCGGCCTGACGCTGGATGAAATTCCGATTGCCAACACTCCGGCTTCCTTTGAACCGACGATCGACTACGTCGTGACCAAGATTGCGCGCTTCCCGTTCGATAAGTTCGCCAAGGCGGATCACACGCTGAGCACGCAGATGAAGGCGACCGGCGAAGTCATGAGCATCGGCCGGACGATGGAGGAAAGCCTGCTGAAAGCGGTGCGTTCACTGGAAATCGGCGTCGATCACATCTACCTTGAAAAGTTCGATTCGCTGACAACCGAAGAACTGCTGGAAAACATCAAGACCCCGACCGATGAACGGCTGTATGCGATCGCCGAGCTGTTCCGCCGTAAGGTTGACATGATGCTGATCTACGATGCGACCAAGATCGACGCGTTCTTCCTTGATAAGATCCACCACATCATTTCCGTGGAGGAACGGGTGAAGGCCGATCCAAGCGAGGAAAATATCCGCAAAGCGAAGCGCTTAGGCTTCTCCGATAAATATCTGGGCAAAATTCTGGGCAAGAGCGAGCTGGAAATGGTGCAGTGGCGCCGCGAGCACAATCTGCGGCCGGTCTACAAGATGATCGACACCTGCGCTGGGGAGTTCAGCGCCTATGTCCCATACTTCTATTCCACCTACGAGGAGGAAAACGAAAGCATCGTCACTGACAAGCCGTCGATCCTCGTGCTGGGCTCCGGCCCGATCCGCATCGGGCAGGGCGTGGAATTTGATTACTCTACAGTCCATGCGATCTGGGCGATCCAGCAGGCCGGCTATGAAGCGATCGTCATCAACAACAATCCGGAAACTGTTTCGACCGACTACTCGATCAGCGATAAGCTGTACTTTGAACCGTTGTGCATCGAGGACGTCATGAACGTCATTGATCTGGAAAAGCCGCAGGGCGTCATCGTGTCGTTGGGCGGCCAGACGGCGATCAACCTGGCGGACCGGCTGAACAAGCTGAATGTGCCGATCATCGGCACCGGCACCGAAGCGATTGACAAGGCGGAAAACCGCGATCTGTTTGAAAAGGTCGTCACGGAATGCGGCATCCCGCAGCCGCTCGGTCAGGCCGTCACCAACATTGAGGACGGTCTGAAGGTTGCCAACCGGATCGGCTATCCGGTCTTAGTGCGGCCAAGCTATGTGCTGGGCGGCCGGGCGATGCAGATCGTGCATCAGGATGAGGAACTGATCGAATACCTGACCAGCGCGGTTAAGATTGATCAGGATCAGCCGGTCTTAGTCGATAAGTACATCCACGGCTGCGAGGTCGAGGTCGATGCGATCTGCGACGGCCAAGACGTGTTTATCCCGGGCATCATGCAGCTGGTCGAAGCGACCGGCGTGCACTCCGGCGACTCGATGAGCGTCTATCCGCCGTACTCCCTGAGCGACAAGGTCAAGGCGACGATTCAGGAATACACGGTGAAGCTGGGGCTGGCGATCGGCATTGAAGGGCTGTTCAACATTCAGTTCATCGTCGATGAGAACGACGAGGTGTCGGTCATTGAGGTCAATCCGCGTTCCTCGCGCTCGGTGCCGTTCTTATCCAAGGCGACCGGCGTGCCGATGGCCAACATCGCGACCAAGGTCATGCTTGGGCAAAGCTTAAAGGATCAGGGTTATACGACCGAGGTCATGGCGGAAAAGAAACGGTTTTACGTCAAGAGCCCGACGTTCAGCTTCTCCAAGCTGCACGGGCTGGACGCCTATCTGTCCCCGGAAATGAAGTCCACCGGTGAGGCGATTGGCTATGACGATTCACTCAACCGCGCGTTGTACAAGTCGCTGCAGGCCTCCAACATGCGCGTCGTCAACTACGGCACGGTGCTGGTGACCTTGGCCGATCAGGACAAGGACCGGGCGATTCCGCTGGTCCGCCGGTTCTACGATCTGGGCTTCAACATCGAAGCGACCTCCGGCACGGCCAAGCTCTTGAAGGCGCATGGCATCAAGACCCGCGAAAAGAAAAAAATCTCCGAAGGCTCCGAGGAAATTCTCGATTCGATCCGCAAGGGCCACGTCACTTATATCCTCAACACCTTGTCCTCCAACGATTCCCGCACCTCTAAAGACGGCTATCAGATCCGCCGGTGCGCCGTGGAAAACAACGTGACTGTCTTTACCTCGCTGGATACCGTCAACGTCTTATTGGATGTGCTGGAAGAAATCACAATGGGCGTTTCGACGATTGATCAGAATTAAGGAGGAGTTATGGGAGAGCGCATAAAACAATATCGGATCATCTCCAACTGGAATCTCGCCGACCAGGTCTATGAAATGGAACTGGAAGGGGATTCCTCCTGGATCACCCATCCCGGGCAGTTTCTCAACGTCACGATCGACAATGCCTACCTCAAGCGGCCGATCAGTATCTGCGACTGGAATGAGAACGGCCTGACGATCATCTACAAGGTCGTTGGCTTCGGTACGAAGCAGATGTCTCAAAAACAGCCGGGCGAGCTGCTGGAATGTCTGGTCGGCCTGGGCAACGGCTTCACACCGGAAGCCTTCGATGAAAAAAAGGTGCTGCTGGTCGGCGGGGGCGTCGGCGTGCCGCCGCTCTACGGACTGGCGAAAACGTGTTTGAAGCAGGGGAAGCAGCCGGTTGTGATTCTCGGCTTTACGGCGGAGAAGGATATCTTCTACATCAAGAAGTTTGCGGATCTGGGCTGCGACGTCAAGCTCAGCACCAATGACGGCAGTCAGGGCGTCAAGGGCTTTGTCAGCGACGTCATGATTCAGGAAGGTCTGACCAATCTGCCGTACTTCGCCTGCGGCCCGATGCCAATGCTCAAGGCAGTCTGGAGAACCTCAAACGCTCAGGGTCAGCTGTCCTTTGAGGAACGCATGGGCTGCGGCTTCGGCGCGTGCATGGGCTGCAGCTGCGAAACGATTTCCGGCCCGAAACGCATCTGCAAGGAAGGCCCGGTGCTTTCCAGTCAGGAGGTCTTATGGACGAAAGATTAAAGGTCACGCTGTCCGGCTGGGAGCTGGACAACCCGGTCATTCCGGCCAGCGGAACTTTCGGGTTCGGCTATGAGTTTGCGGATTTCTACGACATCAACATCCTCGGCTCGATCGTGACCAAGGGCACGACCCGCGAGGCGCGCTTCGGCAACCCGACGCCGCGGATTGCGGAGTGCGAACGGGGCATGATCAATGCCGTCGGGTTACAGAACCCGGGCATTGACAAGGTCATCAGCGAGGAATTTCCGAAGTTGAAGCAGGTCTACCAGAAAAAAGTCGTCGCTAACGTATCCGGCTTCTCCAAAGAGGAATATGTCGAATGCGCGAAAAAGATGGACGCGCAGGACATCGTCGGCATTCTGGAGGTCAACATCAGCTGCCCGAACGTGCATGGCGGGGGCATGAGCTTCGGCGTCAGTCCGGACGCCGCGGCCGAGATCACCCGCGCGGTCAAGGCGGTGACCACCAAGCCGGTCTACATCAAGCTGTCGCCGAACGTCACCGACATCGTTGCGATTGCCAAAGCTTGTGAAGACGCCGGGGCGGACGGGATCTCGATGATCAACACGTTATTGGGCGCGCGCTTCGACCTGCGCACGGGCAGGCCGATCATCGCCAACGTCATGGGCGGCTTCTCCGGCCCGGCGATCAAACCGGTCGCCTTACGG
Source organism: Holdemania sp. (assembly GCF_986127675.1). Classification (NCBI taxonomy): domain Bacteria; kingdom Bacillati; phylum Bacillota; class Erysipelotrichia; order Erysipelotrichales; family Erysipelotrichaceae; genus Holdemania; species Holdemania sp. The sequence continues at coordinate 28,987 of NZ_CFQZWI010000026.1, forward strand.
ATGGTGTATCAGGTTTATGAAGCTGTCAAACTGCCGATCATCGGGATCGGCGGCATCGCCAGCGCCGAGGACGTCATCGAAATGATGTACGCCGGGGCCACCGCGGTCGAGATCGGCGCGGAAAACCTGCGCAATCCGTATGTCTGCAAGGAAATTATCGAACGGCTGCCATCCTTGATGGATGAACTGAACATTGAAAAATTGAGTGACGTAATAGGGAGGGCTCACCAATGATGAAAGAACGAGATGTAATGATCGCCTGCGACTTTTCAACCAAAGCGGAAACGATGGCGTTTCTGGACCTGTTTACCGAGGAAAAGCCGTATGTGAAAATCGGCATGGAGCTGTTGTATGCCGAAGGACCGGACATGGTCCGCGAGATCAAGGCGCGCGGCCATAAAATTTTCCTTGATCTGAAGCTGCACGATATTCCCAATACCGTGAAGAAAGCGATGCGCAACATCGCGCTGCTGGACGTCGATATGACCAACGTTCACGCCGCCGGCACAATCGAAATGATGAAAGCCGCGCAGGAAGCGATCGACGAGGTCGGCGCGCATACGAAGCTGATCGCCGTCACCCAGCTGACCAGCACCAGCGAAGATCGGATGCGCAATGAGCTGTGGATCGATCATCCGATTGCGGATACCGTTCAGCATTACGCGCACAACGCGGAAATCGCCGGTCTGGCCGGGGTTGTGTGCAGCCCGCTGGAGGCCGGTCTGGTACATCAGGTCTGCGGTGAAAACTTCCTTACCGTCACGCCGGGCATTCGCTTTGCGGATGACGCCAAGGGCGATCAGGTCCGCGTCACCACGCCGGCCAAGGCTCGCGAGATCGGCGCCGATTACATCGTTGTCGGCCGTTCGATTACCGCCAGCAAGGATCCGGTGGCCAGCTACCGCCGCTGCATCAGAGAATTTGTGGAGGGGAAATAACCATGAGCACAGAGAAAAATATTGCCAAGCATTTACTGGACATCAAAGCGGTTTTCTTAAAGCCGAACGATCCGTTTACCTGGGCCAGCGGGATCAAAGCGCCGATCTACTGCGATAACCGCCTGACCTTATCTTATCCGGAGGTCCGCGATGATGTGGAGCACGCGATCGCCGAGATCATCAAAACGTACTATCCGCAATGCGAGGCAGTCATGGGCACCAGCACCGCCGGCATCGCGCATGCTGCGCTGGTCGCTCAGATTCTGAACCTGCCGATGGGCTATGTCCGTTCCAGCGCCAAGGATCATGGCCGCACCAATCAGATTGAGGGACGCTGCGAGCCAGGAACGAAGGTCGTCGTCGTCGAAGATCTGATTTCCACCGGCGGCAGCTGCATCGACGTCGTCAACGTGCTGCGGGAAGCGGGCGCGGAAGTGCTGGGCATTGCGTCGATCTTCACCTATGGCCTGCAGAAGGGGATCGACCGGCTGGCGGCCGCAAACGTGAAGAACGTATCGGCTTCCAACTATGACGCGCTGATTGAGGTCGCTGTGGAAACCGGCTATATCAGCGCTGATGATGTTAAAAAGCTTCAGGCGTTCCGGGCGAATCCGTCGGATTCCAGCTGGATGAGTCTGTAACTTGAATTTTTGAATAAAGAAAGGGCTGAATTGTAAAATCCGGCTCTTTTTTATTAAAAAAATACAATTATAACCGGATATTTATATCAATTTATGTTATTCATCAATTATAACCATAAAACTAAGAGAATTTTCTGTGAAAAGAGAATGGAATGAGATTCTCCTGAAGCAGGAGAATAAGCTGTATATCCAGTTCGCCCAGGAGATTGGATCCGCAGAAACAGAAAATGTGAAGCTGGAAAATTATTGGATATTCGGGATAATTATCCCGAACTATGTATTACGAACCGATATTTTCTCAGGCGGTAATGTGGAGAAAATTAAGGCGATGCCCATTGCGGATTTTCTGTTGAGCCGTGAATTTTAAAAATTATATTTTAAAGAACAGACATAAAAAAGCTGATGATTCACTCCAGGAAAGAAGCTTCATTCCTGTGTGAATCATCAGCTTTTCTTATTTTAGTTCTCAGGGATTTCCACGGGCAATTTGCCTTCAGGAAGCAAGGTTCCATTGAGTACGGAGATGACCGACTGCACCGCGGCAGGGGTATAGCCATACGTACAAAGCACGGTCGGAGCATCTTTTAGATATTGCAGATCATACGGACTGCCCGCGCAGATGACGACAATCGGCTTTTCTGTGTCAAGCAGCTGATCCAGTAATTTTTTCTGGTTTAGAGAATCCGCCATATTGTAGACCAATAAAACAAGGGTGTCGTAACCGGAGGCCCGCTGCAGGATATCGTCGATTTCCG
>NZ_CFQZWI010000027.1:0-30265 GCF_986127675.1 Holdemania sp.
CGACGCTCTTCCGATCTTCGACAAACAAAGCCCCGCTGCGGCGGATCAACGGCGCGTATTCCTTTGCCAGATCGTTATCCACCGCCCCGAACACCAGATCGACGTCCTTGAGAGCCGCTGGAGAAAATTCCTCGACAATCCCTGTCTTCGCCCCCAAATCGATCACCTTGCCGGCGCTGTGGGGACTGGCTAAAAGCTTTAACGAACGCATCGGAAACCGGCGTTCCTGCAAAATCCGGATCATCGTCCGGCCGACCGCCCCGGTTGCGCCCAGAACGGCGACATTCACTTTTTCCACATTCTCACTCCTGTCTATTCACTCCAAGATAGTAAAAAGCCCGGGTTCGGCCTGGGCTTTTATCTTGAATATGGGTGAATTTCACGAAAGGACTGCCGCGATTTACATCGCTGGAAAGCGGCGGCTTCGCTCAGACGATCCAAGTCAGAAATAATTAAGACGGATAGAGTTGATTTCTGCTTCCTCAAAGAGTTCAGAGCTTGGCGATCTTCTCCTTGATTCTGCGCTTTGCCTTAAACAGAAAACGCGTGGCATATTGTTCATTTTTTACCAGAATCTCGTAGGTTTCGATCGTACCCAGAGAGATGACAAAGCCACACAGTCCCAGTCCCAATCCCAGAAAAATCAATACCGACAGGGATGACCAGGGGAAAATTCCACGGATGGAAAAGACCAGTGCCAAAATTCCCAACACAAACAAAATCGTGGACGGCATCGCGATCAGAGTCGCTTTCTTTTTCAGCGCAACATATTCTTCCATCAGGGAACTGCGCACCTCCGGATCGAACAACAGCGGTTCTTCTTTCAGCACTTTGTATTGTTCCTGTTCCGCAAACATCGCGACAATCAGCGCGCAAACGCCCAACGCCCCGATCCCGGCCGCGCCCAGCAGTTTCATCGCCGGCTGATTTTCAAACAGAATAATCGGTATCCCGGTCAGCGCTCCGCATAAGAAACCCAATCCCAGAAACCGGTTGACCCGTTTCTCGCTGGCCAGAAAGCCATTCGCCATTTCCCGGCTGACATAATAGCCTTTTTCATCGGCGGCTCTCTCCACTTTTTCGGCTTTAAGCAGATAGTCGGTCGATACCTCAAACAGCTGGGAGAGCTGCAGGATTTTCTCGGTTTCCGGATATCCCTGATTGTTCTCCCACTTACTGACAGCCTGCCGGGTTGTACCCAGCTGATCGGCCAGCGCTTCCTGCGACAGGCCCTTTTCTTTGCGCAGCTTGAATAGTTTTTCTCCAAAATTCATTTTTATTTCCTCCTCAGTTCTTGGATGTCCTCATCCTATCCCATTTCGAACATTCAATCTATCTCTCTAAAAATGCACTTTGTCAACTTTGCGTTGCGTTTCTGTTTTCTGGACTGTTTTTCCTTGTTTTTCACTGTTTTGCAGGATTCAAAAAGATCCCTGCGCCATAGTGCAAGGATTCGGCATGATCGCTGGTTTGACATTCAGCAAACGGGAAAAAACAAGAACATCTCACCGTTTTTCTGCGGACAATAGAATTCCTGGATGGCGCCCGCGAGCGTCAGCCCCTGCTTCTTTATTTCATCAAGACCTGTCCGCAGGACTTCAGAGGCATCGCCCTCGACTGGAACATAGAGATAATCAAATGCGGGAATGATCCACTTTGTCCATCCTTCCGGAGCTTCCGTTTCAACCGGCACCTGCACGCCCGCCAGATAATAGCCTTCTGTCAAATGATTCTCCCAAGGTTGGAATGTCCGGTCAAAGTTCGTCATCGCGCCCCAGAAACCGGCCAGATTTCCCTGTTCATCCCGCAAAGCCAGCTGCGAAATTTCAGTGGAATGTTCATTGAAGTTTTTCCACAATCGCTGAATCCAGTTCTTATTCGTGTTTTGGGTGCTGTCCTCTTTTCCCAGAACGGCAAAAGCGGGCATCGTGCAGCGTAAGAATTCCATCGTGTTTTCTCCTTTTGATTTAATCCTCGTTCAAAGTTCTGACCATCGACAATTTGCAGCGATCAGTCCGATAATAATTAAAAGCCAGTTCAAAAGGCCTGTCCTGCGCGTCATAAAAAACCATCAGGGAACGGAGTAAAGGAAACTGATCGCGAACCTGAAGTGCTTGAGCAATCGCGCCTGACGCCCCAACCGCATCTAATTCCTGCAGACTGTAAACAGGCACAATCTTCCTGGCCCTTTTTATAAATTGAAATAACGAGCCCTCTGCTTCCGTTTTTCCAATGACCCCGGTCATGGCTGTAACCCAGTAGGATTCCTCATAGATCAATGGAAATCCATTCGTCAAACGCGTTCGGCAAATCCGCGTCAAAGTTTCTTCCGCAGAAATCCGCAGGTACTTCATTAAGAAGGGATCTGGTTTTACATCAGTAATGGAATGTACGATCGTCGAAGGCACATCGCCCCGCAATAAGGCCGAGCGGGTAAAACTGACGATTTCATTCATCTTTTTATAGGTAATCCGCTCACTGATAAACGTCCCTTTGCGATAATCCCGGATAACGTATCCTTCTTCAATCAGAACGTCGACGGCCTTCCTTACGGTAACTCGTGAAACGTTAAAACGCTCCTGAAGTTCTTTTTCCGAGGGCAGCCGGTCGCGGGCCTGCAGCACGCCCTGGTCTATATCGTGAATAATCGCTTTGACGATGATGTTGTATTTACTTTGTTTATCCACACAGAACACCTCTTAGGTTATTTTACCATGTTTTCTGATATCTTTCACCAAAACAGAAAAATATTATAATATATTACATTATGTATTGATTTAATAATACATTAGATATACTATTAAATTAGTTCAAAGGTTGTAAAAACCAGAAAGGAGAGAATATGATACATCCCTGGCAAATTGCATTGATCACGCTCTATGCTTTCATTCAGCCGAACGAAAGCCGTTCCTTCAAAATTGGCATGGACATGCCGATTCTGGCCGGCTGGTTTACCGGTTTGCTTCTCGGCAATCCGCAAACGGGCTTAGTCTTAGGGGGTACGCTTCAATTAATGACGTTAGGAGTCAACACTTATGGAGGCACCTCCATTCCCAATACGACAGTCGGAGCGATCGTCGGCACGGCGCTGAGCTTGAATTCCACGCCGGAATTAGCGCTGGGGATTGCGATTCCAGTCGCCCTGTTGATGATCCAACTCGATATTCTGGCACGCTACGCCAATATCTTCTTCCTTCACCGGGCCGATCATTTCATCGAACAACGAAATTACGATAAAGCGGCATTCCAAAATTTACTCGGCATGATCGCGCCGGGACTGTCGCGTGCTGTACCAGTTTTTTTCGTTCTTTGCTTTGGGCAAAGCTTTGTCGAAGCGGTGATGGGCTGGATTCCGCAATGGTTTATGACCGGCTTGCAGGTGGCCGGCGGCGTCATTCCAGTCGTAGGCATCTGCATCTTGTTAAACTACCTGCCGACACGCTCTAAACTTCCATTTCTGATTCTGGGATTCCTGTTGGCCGCCTATGTGAAAATCCCGCTGATCGGCGTCGCCGGTTTCGGGTTGGTCATTACCCTGCTGGATTATATGTACACCCGCCAGGCAAATCAACGCTGGGCCGCAATTCGCCAGGGAGGTGATCTGGATGAATAAGCTTTTTACAAAACAAGAACTGCGGCGGATTAATCTGCGCCACATGTTCGGATTACAGCTGGGCCATAATTACGAAAGAATGCAGGGACTGGGCTATTTCTATGCCATCCTTCCAGCCTTGAAAAAAATCTATAAAGACGATCCGGAAGCACTCGATCGAGCCTGCCGCGCCCATATCCAGTTTTATAATACGACGCCGCAGATGTCTGAGATCATCATCGGCATGAACGTGGCGATTGAGGAAGAGGAAGGCATCGCCGCGCTGGAAACCGCAACCTCGTTAAAGACCGCATTAATGGGACCGTTTGCGGGAGTCGGCGACGTCATCTTCGGCGTCATTGCCGGAACCATCTTCGGTGCGATTGCAGGCAACATGGCGATCGCCGGCAGTACCGTGGGCATGGGAATCTGGATTGTCTGGAACATCGCCGTTCTGTTTTTCAGAACAAAGTTATTCGATCTGGGCTATGCTCAGGGCGCTAAATTGATCACCACGATGAAAGACCAGCTTGCTTACGTCACCAACGGCGCGTCTATTCTGGGATTGATCGTCGTCGGAGCTTTGATCCCCTCTGTGATCAAGCTGAAAATTCCATATACTTTCCAATCCGGCGAGGTCAGTCTGTCCGTGCAGGAAAACCTTGATAAAATTATGCCTTATCTCCCTCAGGTTATCCTGGTTCTTCTGTGTTATCGCTTATCTAAAGTGAAAGGCATGACGGCAGGCAAGCTCATCTTTATCGTCATGATCGGTGCGATACTCTTATCCGCGCTGAAGGTAGTTGGCTGATGGAACGTAATCGTTATTTTGAAACCATCGAAGATCTGCTTCGCCGGTTGGAAATCAGTCAAAAGGAGAATATTCATCAAGCCGCGGAATTGATTGCGGACGCCATCATGACCGGCGGAATTTTGCAGTCCTTTGGCAGCGGTCATTCCTACGCGGCCGCGATCGAAGTCGCCGGACGGGCAGGCGGTTTATTTGCCGCGAAGGTGATTAAAGACCCGGCCATGGGAATTTACGAGGTTCTGGAAGGCTCCGGCAATATCTTAATGCGAAAGGTCGAAGTGCTTCCGGAAGACGTTGTGATCATTATCTCTAATTCCGGACGTAATCCGCTGCCGATTGAAATTGCGATGAAAGTCAAAGACATCGGCGCAAAACTCATTGTCGTCACATCGCTGGAATCCTCTAAAAAACTGACGAGTCGGCATAGCAGCGGCCGCCTGCTTTATGAATTCGCGGACGTGATCCTGGACAATCTTTCCGTGGAAGGGGATGCCGCGATTCCGGTCGACGGACTGCCGGTCAAGATCTGCGGAACTTCCTCCATTGCCGCGGCAGCTTTGCTTCAATCCACCATTTTGGAAGCAGTGGAACTGATGCTTGCCCGCGGTTTTCAACCGCCGGTCAGACTCAGCGCCAATGTGGATGGCGGCACCGAGCGCAGCATTGAAATTGAAAAACAGTATAAGCAGCGGATTTATCATCTTTAAAATTCAATTACCATTATAAAGATAGCTACTAAAAACGCCCTGTTCAAATACGGGACGTTTTCTTTTCATCGTTAGCTCTCTTCGAATAAACCGTCAATGTCAGTGCAGCCGTGAAATCGGGCAAAGCGCTCCAGCGTCCGATTCAAAGTCCGGCGCAGTGTCAGGCTATCGCGGACTCTCGATTCCCGCCAGAAATGTTTTACGACTAATTTTCCTTCTGCCAATTTGGTTTCCAGCGCGATCCGTCCGAAAAAACGCTCACCCCACAGCACCGGCAGCACATAGCTGTCATATTTGCGTTGTGCTTTCGGGGTGTAAATCTCCCATTTATATTGAAAATCAAACAGTGCTTCAATCAGGCGGCGATCCCACAGCGCGTTGTCCAACGGGCCTAAGAACTCCATGCGTTTGCGGTACGGCTCTTTCCGCATGACCATTTCCAGCCACGGCAGTGCTTCCGGCACGGTAAACAACGGCTGATCCAGCCCTTCCACCGTTACGGGAATGATCCGATCCTGCTTCAGCAACAAGGCAAACGCAGCCTGACGCTCCGGAGCCTTCATTTTTTCAATTCCCAGCCAGGCGTCGGAAGGCCGGTTCCAGCACAAGCCCAGGGCACGGATCCGGCGTTCCACGCGCCATCCGTAATATTCTTCATCGCTCGCAAACGGATCCGCCAGCGGATCCAGCCAGGGAAACCGCGCGGAAGTCAGATTGTAATAGCGGATTGTGCCGCGCCGGTGATGGATCACGACGTCCCCGCGGTAAAGCATCACTTCCAAAGCAACTGCTGCCAGCGAAGCCGTCCGTCCCCATACCCAGACGAGATTTTCATTCCATTGTAAATCCTGCGAACAAATAACCGGATGCGTCCGCATGAACTGTTTGATCTGTGCCGCGGCGTTTTCGATCTGTTCACTCACCCGGTGATAGCTCATAGTGTGAATTCGGTTCCGCGCAAACATGGGATAATCCTGTTCCGCATAGATCGCCATATTTTTATCCAGCGCGTCGATCAGCTTCCGATCCTTATACAATAAGGTTTCCAGCTGACTTTTCCGATAACCACCGACCCGCGCCTGCAGCACTAAATCCGCATTGCGGCCGCAGATGTCGATCGGATCAAATTGCAGACATCCCAGCTGAGCGATCAGCGTCACAATCTCTGTGTTGGTACGCCAGCGGTAAGGGCCGGACAAGCCCTGCCATAAGACATAAAACTGCCGGGCCTGGCTGCGGGTTAATGTGAATTCCATGATCAGATCCCCATTTCTTTCCTTACTTCCAGTTAATCATAAAACAGAATTATTTTCAAGCTGTTTATCCAATGAAAACTGCTTCAGGTTTATTTCTCCCAAAGCAGTTTCTGTTCATCAGATTTTCCAAGGTTGAGACACGATGATTTGTTTATCGCTTTTCACGTTTTTGTTAGAAATCCTGATCTCAAATTCATCAGCGAGGATTATGCGCCAGCGACAAAGATTAAATTACAAACCTGTATTCCCTGAGCTTGGAAATCTTCCAAATTTCGTCAGGTCCTCGCTCATCCTCATTGCGGGCAGGAGTCAAACCATCCGTTTGCCCGCTTTTTATTTTTTATTTGATTGTTCTTTTCTCATCAGCCGTTCCATCTGAATCCGGGCTTCGGTGTAATCAAGAATACTTTTCACGATCTTATCCAATTCGCGATTCTCGCTGTAATCCGCAGGCGCAATGAAATCTGCCCGGTGATCTTCAACCAACTGCTGCGCAGCCGCTTTTTTCTTCTCTGAGTCCTTGCCATACACTGCGATCGACTTGCCGCCATTGACGGTAACCAGCTTCATACATGGCACATCCGTAAGTCCGTCGCCGATATAAATCATATTGGTAAACGGGATATCGCGCAGCTGATCCGGCGTATAGCGGTTCAGATCGTTGTCGTTGTTTTCATCCAGAACACCTTTGTTGATGCGGAAAATATATTGCGTCTTGGTCGTGTAATTCACGACGGTTGCCGGCCACACCGCAACGCCGCTGGCGTTGTAGCAATACTTGCAGGCATAGATTTTTTTAAATTCCCCGGCGATGGCCGTACCTTCGATGATTTCCGTCAGACCCGAGGAAATGATAAAATGCTCGATTTCAATATTGTGCTGCCGGCCGTATTCGTTGATTCGACGGAACCATTTTTCCACCCCCGGATACAGCTTGACATTTTTCCCCAGCGCAACGAAATCACTGCGGCGGATCGGCTGTCCCGTCAGGTTGGCTTTGTTGAGCATCATATACATATACGTCAGGATGCCGTCCATTTTCTGACTTTCCGACAGCGCGGTTACCTCACTCCAAAACTGCGCTGGTTCGATGCCCAGAGAAGGAATAAAACTGAATTCCTGCATATCTTTCGGCGACAGTGTTTTATCAAAATCATACATGATCGCCAGCTTCGTTGTTTTCAAAGGTCATCCCTCGTTTCTTTTCCGATCTCTATTGTACCATTTTTAGTGAATCTGTGCCTGCAGTCTGATTTGTTTTTCGTGTTTTTTGATTCGCTGCTTCCTCTTATAAATCTTGGTTTTTATGAGTCTAAATTTTATAAGGAACAGCGAATTTTCACCGCACATTAACATTTCGTGTTAGTATGCGGTGAAAATCATGGATTTCTTCACACATTGATCAATCCTCAAAGACGCCTTACTCAAGAGCAAAAGATCTGACAAAAGAGAAAAACCGGATTCTCAAAACAAATCCGGTTCATCAATATACAAAAAGGTTTATCTTGTTTTATGCTTCCAGCAGCTTCATCAGGGCATGAACGTAGATCTCTGCCTGCTGAAGCAGACAATCAATCCGCACAAACTCGTTGGCGTCGTGAATATGGCAGTCTTCGCCCATGAATTCACAGCCGAAGGCGATGCAGTTATGAATTCCCTTCGCATAGGTGCCGCCGCCCATCGTGATCGGCTTGGATTCCAGATCGCCGGTGACTTCCTGATAGGCCTGAAGCAGACGCGAAACCAGCGGTGAATCGATCGGGAAGAACAGCGGTTCCGTCCGGCTGCGGACGGTGATTTTTCCTTGTGCTTCCCCGGCCAGCGCGACTTCAATCCGGCTGGCGATCTGCCCGGAATTCATCGTCACCGGAAACCGGATGTCGATGGTTCCGCGGATGACGCCGTTTTCCGCTTTAATGATACCGTTACTGAAGGTCAGCGGACCATATTCATCCTCAACCTGGCAATCACAGCCCGCTCCATCGCAGCTCGTACCGATCCGGCGGTTGTAGAATTCAACAAAATCATCCTGCATTCCCACTTCCGCCAGAGCCGCCATCAGTTCGCCGATCGCGTTGACGCCTAGCTTCGGAGTGCTGGCATGCGCCGCCGTTCCGTAAACGTCGACGATCAGATCGCCCTGTTCCGGTTTGATTTCAAAGGTCACCGGATGTTTTTCCAGCGCTAGGCGCAGCGCTTCTTCCGATACGGCTTCGCTGTCAACGATCATCGTGCAGTGGTTGCAGACGACATTGGATGCCACGCCCCCGCGGATTTCCTTGATCTGTGTGCGGACGCTTTCAAAGTCCAGTCCCAGCGCGCCTTTTTCTCCATGCACGCCCGGGAACGTACCGTCCGGCGTAAAGCCCATGTCGATATGCCCTTCTTTTTCCACATAATGCGCCAGACATTTTGATCCCGTTTCTTCGTTGGTGCCCAGAATCAGCCGGATTCGCTTGGTCAGCGGCACGTTCATATCCTTTAATACTTTCATTGCGATCATCGAAGCGACCACCGCGCCCTTATCGTCGCTGGTGCCGCGGCCGTAAACCCGGTCACCGTCGCGGGTTAGCGTAAACGGATCGGTCTTCCAGCCCTCGCCTGCCGGTACGACGTCCAGATGCGCCAGCACGCCGATCACCTGTTCACCCTCGCCGATTTCAGCATAGCCGGCATAATGATCGACATTCTTGACCGCAAAACCATAACCCTTTGCAATTTCCAGCGCTTTATCCAGACAGGCCGCCGGCCCCTCGCCAAACGGCGCGTTCGGCTGCGGCTCGCCCTGAACTGAATTATACGAAACCAGCGTTGCCAGATCGTTCAGCATCGCTTCTTCATAGCTTTTTACCCGTTCTTGAATCTCCATTGTGTTCTATTCCTCCTGTTTACTGCTTTTCAGTTTAGCACGTTTCCCGGCGTTCGCCAACGTTTCGCTTGAATCTTGGCCCCGCCTGTCCCATTCTCATCGTTACTGAATTCGCTTTTGATAGATCAGGCGGCAAGGCTGGGAAGCATCGGTATTCGGTTCGCAAGCCATTTCCCAGATCACCAGCGGAGAATCCGGATCCTGCGCCATTTCCCGAATCGCCGGAATATAGTATTCGTTGCCCTGTTCATCCCGGATAAAACTTGTGTTTTCAATCTCCTCGCCCCGGACATAGCGGACGATCTGGCGCTCGCCTTCCGTCCGTCGCTCCGTCACAATCGTCATCGGCTCCGCTGCTGATTCAGAAGTCTCCGGAGCCCCTTGGATATTGCGGATCAGAATACAATCCGGAACGGTATCCGCATCGTAAATAATTTCTTCGTATTCAAAGGTTGCCAGCGGCAGCGTATGGCCTAAGAGTGCAGTTGATACCGCGTTCACAGCCTCAACGCGCACCACTGCCAGCAATTCTTCCGCGACCGCTTCCGGCAGATTCAGTAAAAGCGGATCTGTGCCCATGCCGCTGGCCGGACAGATCAGCTGATCGGGTTCCCCTTCGCAAAGATAGGTCTTCGACGCCGCCATCAGATTCAGAAGCAGCGTTTCATTGGCCTGAAGCTGATCGGGGCGGGTGAATTCCTGGCCGGTCAGCGCGGCGAAATAAAACGCGATCTCCTCGCCGGACAGCGTCGGATTCAGCTCCCCGATAGAGAATTGATACGTCTGCGGATCCTCTTGCTTCGCAAACCCGCCGCTGTTCCGGGAGTAGGGTTTCAGCTGCGCGTATTCGTAATCCTGCGTATTCAGAATCACCGTGCGCAGCTCAAACAAGGCCTTTTCAGCCTGTTCCCGGCTTTTTTCCACTTCCGTTTGATGCGTCTGAGCCGCTTGCTGCACTGCTTCGGCCAAGGCCGGAGTCACCTGTTCATCGGGAGCGTCGACCGGCCAGCGCGTCGTCTTGGAGGACGTCGTCACCGCCGCCGTGCACGTACTCTGATAACCATCGCAGATCAGCTCCACATAAGCCTGCTTCGTTACGCCGTCTTCCTGAAAGGAAACCACATCCTGACAGGTGTAATTCAGCTCCGCGGTATCGTTGACCGGATCCCAGATCAGCAGCGGATGATCGCGCTGGCCGACATACAGCACGACCAGATTGTTCGCGTTGCGCCACAGCTCAAACGGCTGGGCCTCGCCTTGTTCGTCAATGAAGATTTCAGCCTCTTTCAGCCGCTTGAACATCGCGCTGATCGTTTCGTCGGTCAGCTTCGTTCCAGCCAGACGCTCCGCTTCCGCACTTGCGGTCGGTACGGCCGCCGGCGACGCTGGTTTTGGCGTACACCCGGTGAATAAAAAGCCGGCAGCCAGTACCAGAATAAGTTTCTTTCTCATTGCGGATACTCCTTCCTCACTTTGACATTTTCCTTATTTATCCTTCTCGTTTTCTTATGTTGATGAAATTCATCTCTATTATATCAGATGAAACGCTGAAAACGGAGCGCAGTCTGCATTGTTAAAAACTTGAAAGGAATTCGGCACAAGCTTGCCTTGGAAATTACAGAAACCAGCCAAAGCATCAGGAAATCCGCTCACTCCGCGCCAGCTCGGCTTTGATCACTTCGACAAAAAAAGCTCTGGGTTCGATTCCTGAAACCAAAACAGGAAGAGAACTCAGAGCGAATAGATCGCATCCGTCAGAAATAAATTCTTATTTCGATGCCAACAGCTTCGCGACGTTATAACCGAACGTAATGCAGCGGCTGTGAGAAATGCAGTTCAGATTGTGCGGATAGGTTCCGTGGAACATCGAACCGGAAACATTGCCGATCGCGTATAAACCCGGGATGACGTTGAATTCCGTATCCAGAACTTCTGAATTCGGCGTGATCTGCAACCCGCCGGCGGTGCACAGCGCCGCGGCGCCTTCCAGATTCGCATAGAACGGCGCAGTTTTGATCGGATGCATCATGCTTGGAAGCATGTGGAAATCGGTATCCTCGCCGGCTTCGCACATGGCGTTCCAATGATTGATCGTTTCGACAAACGCGTCGGCGGGCACGCCCATCAAGCCCGCCAGTTCTTCCAGCGTATCGGCTTTTAACGCGTTTTCGCTTGTCGCCGCGCCGACCCAGACTTCCTTCGGTCCATAGCAGGAAGACGACGGCGTCCACATCTTGTCGATCGCGCCCGCGGCATCGCCGTCGGTAATATACCAGTTGATTGCGCCCGGCTGGTTCTGCATCGCCAGCGCCAGATGATTGTACGGTTCATATTCCGGCGTAAACCGCTTGCCCAGCTTATTGACGCGCAGATACGGCATCAGCTGCGCCGGATCAAGCATCAGCGGATGCGGATATTCGTCCTCAATCGCGCCGACCGCTTTGCCCATTTCATGACCGTCGCCAGTGTTGGATGCCGTGCCGTTCATCCAGTGATTCAATGCCAGATCACGCGGACGGCAGCATTCCTTCAGCTTGGTCGGGTTAAATTCATAACCGCCGGTCGCCAGAACAACGCCTTTGGCGCACAGATATTTCACATAGCCTTCCGCCGTCCTGGCGATCACGCCGACGACTTTTCCATCTTCTTTAATCAGCTGGCAGGCCGGAGTTTCCATCAGCACTTCCGCGCCGGCTTCCTTGACCTTGCTTGTTAGCAGCTCGACGATTTCCGCCGGAGCCAGCGGGATATTGATCGACGTGTTCCAGGAACGACTCAGCGATGTGATGTCGTAAGGTTCGTAGAAATCCGGGAAATCCCCGGCCGCAAAGGTCAGCTTGAAATCCTCATCCGGCAGGCCGAACAGATCGAGGAACCAGTTGATCGCTTCCTCCTGCGTGTCGATCCACCGCTGATAGATCGCCTGATTGCCATAGAACATGGAATTGACCATCGCATCGTCCAGCCACTGCTTCGTGTCGAACTCCACGCCGTATTTTTTATGAATCCGGTCGGTTAATCCGCCGATCGTCGCTGAACGGTACGTGCCGACCTGGCCTTTTTCCAGAACGACGGTTTTTAACCCCTGCTGCGCGCTGGCGATGGACGCCGCGAAACCGGCCGGGCCCATACCGCACACCACGACATCGACATTTTCAGTCTTCACAATTTCAGAATCCGCGATCGGCTCCTTCACGAAGGCCACGACGCCTTCCATCGGAACCTTCGGTTCCAGTGCTTCAACTGCCGGCCAGCCTGCAGAAGATGCGGATGACGTTGATTCACATGGCGGACATTCCTGTTTTTCCGTGGTGGAAGCGCAGCCCCCTAACAGCCCCGCAGCCGCGACGCCCAGTGCTCCGGCCGCTGTGCCCTTTAAGAAGTCCCGGCGGCTGATGCCTTTGATCTTGTTTGAATTTGACATACTTTCCCTCCTGTTTGTCTTTTCTTTCTTCATTATAAAAGGCTTGTTTGTGAATTGACAAACAGATAAAAGTTAGGGGATACAATTAAAAGTTGTATCCCCTGTTAAGTCATGATAAGCTGAAGCAAAGAAGAGGAGAAAACGCCATGAATCCCAAACAGCTGCATTGTTTTATCACCGCCGCCCAGGAGGGCAGCTTTTCCAAAGCCGCGAAAAAACTTTACCTTTCCCAGCAGGCGTTAAGTAAAACGATCGACAAGCTGGAGGAAGAACTGGACGTGCCGCTGTTTATCCGCGGCGTGGCCGGACTGCAGCTGACCCGTTATGGCGAAGCTCTGCGCCAGTCGGCCTTTCCTTATTTACAGATGCATGACAACATCATCGCCGATCTGCAGGCCATGAAAAACGAAAGTCCGCAGACGCTGTCGCTGGGCTATCCGACGGGGCTGTTAATCAACTTTCCGGATGATTTTCTGACCCGTTTCATCATGGCGCATCCAGAGGTCGATTTTCAGATTTACAGCGCGCCGGACGATTCCTACAACCGCTCGCTGCAATCCAGCGAAATTGATATTTATTTCTGCACGATGCTGTATAACGCGCCGATGGTTCAAGTCCAGTATCACTACCGGCATCCCGTCTTCGCTGTGTTAAGTCAGGATCATCCGCTCGCCGCCAAGCCGGTGTTGTCGCTGGCGGACTTCCGCGGTCAGAAGCTGATCGGTTTAAACACCGAGAATGCTCTGAATGCCCGGATGGAACAAATATGTCAAAAACAGGGACTAAAGGCGACGATGGTCTTTTCCCCGGCGGAAATGGGCTTGATTTTCAAGCTGATCGAAAGCACCCGCTGCGTCAGCTTCTTCGGCAGCGATTCGATCCCGCTTCCGCCCTCAATCGTGAAGCGGCCGATTGAGGATCTGGATCTGGATTATGAATTCCTGATCATTACGCATAAGAATGCGCCGGTTACGCCGATCATGGAAGAATTCATCCGCTACACCCGCGGCTTCTTTTAAGTTTTCCCGGATCCCTGAACTTTTTACCACAGGATTCTCCAATAAGAATTCCTCTGTTTTTTCTGATTTCGCAAACAGAATGCGATTTCCTGATGATCATTTTTTTATTCTCACTTTACGATTCTCAGCCCTTAACTGCGGCTTGGACAGGAAATCAAAAAGCTGCGTTAAAAGCAGCTTGATCCGTCTTTATCTTCCATGAATTAAGTCCATTAAAATTCGATTTCAACCCCGACCGGACAATGATCCGAACCCAGGATATCCCCATAGATAACACTGTCCTTCACCTGATTCATCAGCCGCTGGGAAACGATGAAATAGTCGATCCGCCACCCGACGTTCTTCGCGCGGGAATTGAAGCGATAGGACCACCAGGAGTATTCAACCTTTTCCGGGTATAAGGTTCTGAACGTATCCGCAAACCCCAGGCCCAGCAGATCGCGCATCTTCTGGCGCTCCTGATCGGAGAAGCCCGGGTTAAAATGATTCGTCTTCGGATTCTTCAGATCGATCTCCTCCACGGCCACATTCAAGTCTCCAGTATAAACAACCGGCTTGGTTTCGTTCAGCTTTGCCAGATGCCGCGCCATCGCGTCTTCCCACTGCATCCGGTAATCCAGACGGGCCAGTTCTTCCTTGGAGTTCGGCACATAGGCGGTGACAAAATAGAATTGTTCAAATTCCAGTGTGATCACACGGCCTTCCTTCGGATGCTCCCCTTCCGCTTCGTCAAAATCATAACGCACGGACAGCGGCTTTTGTTTTGTGAACACCGCGGTGCCCGAATACCCTTTTCTTTCCGCACTGTGCCAGTATTGATGATAACCCGGCAATTCTAGTTCGATCTGATGGGGCTGCAGCTTGGTTTCCTGCAGCGCGAAAATATCTGCATCCTGTTCGTTAAAAAAATCCATAAAGCCTTTTTGGATACAGGCTCGTAACCCGTTAACATTCCATGATATCAGTTTCATAAAGCACCTCATTTTTCTGATTTCATTTAACCAGATTTCGACAGATTTTTCTACTCCTTTGATTCATTCTCCTGCATGATTCCTTGATTAACGCCGAATATCCGATTCTACATGCGATATAATAAACATAACAAGCGTTATTCGTCATCAAATGGAAATAGGTCCGCAAACATCAAAAGGATCCTGTTATTCTTGTTAATTTAGCATGTAAACGTCCAATGTTCTCAATCGTTAACCGTTACGGTTTCCACATTGCTTCCGGTCAAGAATAGTTGGATTAATTTTACTGAAAATGGAAGTTTTTCCATCATCAAACCAATCACTCAATTCATATTTTTCCTATCGCAAGTTTTCAAAAGAATAATCAAGATCAGGTCTTTAAGATCAATGTTGAAAAGAACTTCTTCTTTATTCCATACAATCATAAATTGAAACGCTGATCTCACGCTCCTGTAAAAATAACGCATTAGCATACGGATTTTCTTATTTCAATTCTTATCCAGATTTCTAAAAAAGCACGATTTCTGAATGAGAAACCGTGCTTGACTCTCGAATACGATCAGCTTTAAATCTGGTCTTCACCCGCGATTACGTTGACCGCTTTCAAGGCAAAGGTCAGCGTCCGTCCGCAAGCCAGACCCGGGAACAGTTCCGGATAGTTGTTCGCAAAGAAACTACCGGAAACGTTGCCGATCGCATACAGGCCCGGAATGACGTTCTTCTCTTTATCCAGAACCTGCATCTTATTGTTGATCTTCAGACCGTCGCCGGTGCACAACAGACTGGCGCCCAGCCATACACCATAGAACGGCGCTTTGCGCAGCTGTGAAAGATAATGACTTGACTTAAAGAATTCATCGTCTTCCCCTCGATCATAAATCGCGTTGTAGCGATCGCACTGAGCTAAGAACTGAACCTTGGCTTCGCCTTCAAAACCCAGCTTGTCCGCCAGCTCGTCCAGCGTATCAGCTTTCATGATAATGCCTTCCTCGACATACTTCTCCATCTGTTCCGCTATTCGCTCCGGCATAATCCGGGTCAGTGAGGAACAGCCCAGCGTATGAAACTTCTGCCAGTCTGACTGGAAATCCCCATCATAGACCTGGCAGTATACGCCGCCTTTCTGATTCGCCGCAGCGAAAACGATATCGTTGTACGGGCAGCCTTCATTGGCAAAGCGGACGCCATCGCGATTGACCTTCATAAACGGCTGCGTGCCCGGATTCCATTGATAGATCGTGCCCGGGAACTGCTTGGATCCGTTAGAGGCTTCAACATATCCGGCGTTCACGCCCGGCGCTACTGCGCCGCGGTCAAATAACATCGGAGCGGATTCCTTGTCCATATCCGCACCGGCCCACAAGCCCGCTTTGATTCCATCGCCATGATTCATCGCGAAATAGCTGCTTGCGGTTGTGCAGGATACCGCCAGCGGAGACAACGCCTCCATCATATCCGGATTGCCTTCATATCCGCCGGTCGCCAGAATCACGCCTTTGCTCGTGGTGATTTTAATATATTCGCCAGCACTGTTCTGAACGATTGCCCCGGTCACCGCGCCGTTTTCTTTGATCAATTCGATCAATGCATGCTCAAAATCGACATGATAGCCCTTTTTCTCGATGTAATCCACAAACAACTTGTTCCGCGGCGTATCCGCCCACTCGCTGTCTGGGCGTGGATTGTAATTATGCTGGGTCGGAGCATGGTAATAATCGGTGCCTTCCTCTGCTTCGCCGGTATCGGCTTCAAAGTAGCAGTCATAGCCATAGGAATCCATGATCGCCTTGACATAATCGTGCATGGCCGCAGATTCATCCAGCCAGACCCGAACGACGCTCTGATCCAGTTTTCCGGAAGCATACCGCGACAGCTCCGTCATCGCGCGCTGCCGGTCGATTGGCTTGCCTGCGGCTAACGCGTCTGCGGAATCCGCCGCCGCATACCAGTTGCGGGTATCGCAGACAAAGCTGTTCTGTTCGACAACCCGGAAGTCCAGTCCCAGATCCGCCGCTTTGACCGCCGCCATCATGCCGCCGTTGCCCGCGCCGACGATCAGCACTTCAGTCTGCCATGTTTCTTTAATGTCGCTATCCTGTATCTGCGGCTGCTGACCCAGCCAGTTTTCGGATGTAGCTTCCGGATTGGCCGTCGGCGTCGCTGCCGGCTGTTTCTCCGCCGATTCCCCACACGCGCTCAACAAGCCCAGCGCTGCCAGCGACACGGCGCCCGCCGCGCTGCCCTTCAGGAATTCCCGTCTTGAAATCCCGTTTTTCTTCATCTTTCTTTCCTCCTGTTTGTGTAAATCCACACATTCACATTATAAAAGAAAGTCATGCTTTTTCTGATAGGAGTATCGAATAGGCTTATGATGATTTCAAATAACGCAGCAGCTGTTTCAATACCGGATTGGTCGCGTCTTTGCGGTAAACTAATCCCAGATGTACGGTTTCCGGTGTCTGTGAGCGGATCGGCACCGCTTTGATCAGCGGACTGTCTGCCAGGATACCGCCTTCCGGCGCCAGAATGACACCCTGATTCAGTTCCAGCAGCCGCCGGGAAGCGGGTACATCCTTAACCGGTGTCAAGACGATGGAAGCCCGCAGCGAGGGATTGAATTTTTCCAGATAAGCGCTGTACCGCCAGCTCTGCCGCCCGCGCGCAAACACGATCTGCGGCCATGCGGCCAGTTCGTCATACGTTACGCTGGATTGCGAAGCCAACGGATGGCGGAGATTAAGATAAGCCTTCAATTCTCCGCAAAACAGCTCGCGATAGACCAGCGATGGGGAATCGACGTCCTTGCGCCAGTTCATGCAGCAGTCGATTTCACCGCTTTCAACCTGGCTTAGTCCGCGCGTAAAATCGACTGGAATCATATCCAGCCGCACCTGCGGCATTGCCTGTGTCAATTTTTCCAACGCCCTCATGAGCGGCGCTTCCGCAAACCCGATCACGCCGACTTTTAATGTCAGCATCGCCTGATGGGCCTTCCGCGCTTCCTCCACGGCTGCCTGATATTGATGGAGAAGCTGCCGAGCCTGAGGATAGAAAACCGCTCCGGCCGGCGTCAAAGCGACCTGATTGCGATCCCGTTCAAACAATTCAAATCCCAGCTCCTGTTCCAGCAGATGAATAACCCGGCTGATGGAGGGCTGCGAACAATGCAGCGCCTGAGCGCTCTTAGAGAAATTCAACGTTTCGGCCACATGCACAAAACATTCCAAACGATCCACTTTCATTTCTGTTTTTCCTTCCTGTTGATTCATCATACCCGTGTGAACGTAAAAAGATAAGCTGCAATTTTACTGATATAGCGCTGATCTTTATCTTTGATTCTATAATTATACTCGCTTGATTGTTAACATTCTAATTAAAAATACAGCTGGCGTTCAGCACAACTGTATTCTTTCTCCACTATTTTATTGGACCAGCTGCCGCAGGGCCTCGCCGACCCCATCCTCGTCGTTGGTCAGCGTGATGTAATCCGCGCGTGCTTTTACCGGTTCGACGGCATTGCCCATCGCCACGCGCAGGCCACAGCCTTCAAACATCGGCAGGTCGTTGACGCTGTCGCCGATGCCCAGAATCTGAGCCGGGTCGATCCCCAGCTGATCAGCTGCCTTGCGGATCGCGATACCTTTGTCCGCCTTGGCACTGATCACTTCGATATCGCCGTATGGATAGATGAAGATCCGGATACCGGAAAGCGGCCGCAGCTGCTGCGCGATCGCTTCCGTCCGGCCGCGCGCCCGGATCAACAGTTTATAAACCGGATCCGGATTCTGCCGCGCAATGGCGGGCAGATCCTGATTGGAATGCACCACAATCCGATGCTGCGGCGGCTGATCGGCGGTATAGGCCACATAATCGCCGGATAGCGGGACGTCGTGACTGCACCAGATCGTGTTCAGCTGTTTCATAAACGCCGGACAATCTTCACGTTTCAGCAGGGTCAGCACCTCGTTAAGCGCCGCCCGGGGAATCGGTTCCCCCTGAGCCTGACCATGAAAGGACCGGTAAGCACCGACAAAGCCGATCACCGATAACCGCGGATCGATCATCTGCGCCGTCTTGTAGGCGAACTGATAAGCCCGGCCGGACACCACGGCCACTTCCACGCCCTGATCCAGACAACGCTGGATCTGCTGGCGGCTCAGCGAGCCGACTTCCTTTTTTCCATTGAATAACGTTCCATCCAGATCCAGACAAACCATTCGGATCGGACGGGGACTGACAGACTGCTCCCTTAAATCGACCGGGTTGCGGTTTTCAGCCATTGCGCTTCCTCCTCATTAAGATACGGCGTTAAAGCCTCGCGAACGCGCAGATGATAGCGGTTCAGTGCCTCACGGGCAGCCGGCGTCAGAACCTGCGGGTCAACCGCGTCCAGATCGATCGGTGCCAAGGTTGTCGTTTCAAATTCCATAAACTGACCATAGAAGTTCTTCTCGCCGCAGCGGACGATCAGCTCGTTTTCAATCCGGATGCCAAATTTTCCTTCGATGTAAACGCCCGGTTCATCGGTGACCACCATTCCCGCTTCCAGCCGTTCCATTTCATTCAGCGCCGCCGTCTTCTTCCAGCGGATTCCATGCGGGCCTTCATGCACGTTCAACAGATATCCGACGCCATGACCGGTACCGCACTGATAATCCAGATTCAGCTGCCACACGGGTCCGCGGGCAAGGATGTCCAGATTGATTCCGCTGCAGCCATACAGAAACCGCGCTTCCGACAGGTTCAGCATCCCCTGCAGCACCGTTGTATAGACCTTTTTGATTTCCGGCGAACATGGCCCCAGCGCAAACGTCCGGGTGATATCCGTCGTGCCTTCCCAATACTGACCGCCCGAGTCGATCAAAAGCAAACCCTCCGCCGCGACCGGCACCTCGTGCTGCGGATCAGCGCTGTAATGCATCATCGCTGCGTTGGCCTTATAGGCGCAGATCGTGCCGAAGCTTTCCTCGATGAAGCCTTCCTGCTCGGCGCGCAGCTCATGCAGCTTCGTTTGAATTGAGCATTCGCTCATCGCTTCTTTGCCGACACGGGTTTTCAGCCAGTACATCAGCTTTGTCACCGCGACGCCGTCCTTGAGATGCGAACGCCGCAGGTTTTCAATCTCCGTTTCATTCTTGATCGCTTTTCTTAAGACAATCGGATTGGTTTTCTCAATCCGCCGGCAGTGCCGGGGAATCGCGCGGAGGATCGCGTAATTGAGCTTCTGCGGATCAGCCCAGACCGTTTGCGCCGGTAGCGCCGCAACGTCTCCAAGGAATGTATCGTAATCCTTGATTTCAATATTCAGATCGAACAACGCCTGCCGGTCGGATTCCGACAGCTTGCGCGGATCCAGATACAGCACGGCCTGCTCCAGTGTCACGCAGCCATACGCCAAAACAACCGGATTGTACAGCACATCGTCGCCGCGCAGATTGAACAGCCACGCCAGATCATCGAGCGTCGAGATCAACAGCGCCTCAGCGCCTTCCTTGCGCATGACCGCACGGATTTCATCCAGCTTCTGCGCCGTCGTCCGGCCGCTGTAACGTTCTTCTAACAAGACCGCCTTCGCTTCTGATAAGCCCGGCCGGTCCTTCCAGATCAAATCCACAAGATCCTCCGTGCTTAAAATCTGTGCCTGCTTCCTTGCCAGCATTGCTTCCAGCTGGCTGCCCAGCGCCCCGCTGACCATCCGTCCGTCGAAGGCCAGACAGCCGCCCTGCGGCATTTCCTGCTCGATGAACTGCGGGAAGTCGATCACGCCTTCCTGCCCCATCTTATATAAAGTAATCCCCGAACCGGCCAGCTGCCGTTCCGCCTGAATAAAGTAACGGCCGTCAGTCCACAATCCCGCCTGATCGCGCGTGACGACCAATGTCCCCGCCGAACCGGTAAAGCCCGACATCCACGCCCGGGCCTTGAAATAATCGCCGATGTATTCGCTGCCGTGAAAATCAGACGACGGAATCAGCACGATATCCACATGTTTCTGTTCCATCACCTGCCGCAGCTGTATTAATGTTTCTCTCATATCCACCCTCCTAGACGTCCCTTATTGTAGCTCAAATAGCGGAAAAATACAGCCTTCTTCCAACAACTTCACCGCTTTTGCGATAACTTTGAGCCTTTCATCCTCTCTGTTCGAGGATCCTCCTTGAAAATCCTATTTCTATCCAAACGCTGCATCCGCCTCGTTTTCCATACCTGCAGTATTCCTGCTTTGACATTCGCAGACTTTCGGGAAGCGCAGCTTTTCATGATCTTCCAGCAAGCCGGCATTTTCTCGCTTTGTGAATTATGGTATAGTGATGATAACAATTTCGGAGGTTTTCATGAAAAAAATCATACTTGGATTGGTTATCAGCGGCCTGATCTTAGGCGGCTGTTCATCGAAAATGGATCAGTTTGTCGAACCGCAGGGTACGCCGCGGCCGAGCATTGAACCGCTGCCGACCGACGCTTCGTTTGCGGGCGAGGAATGGTACGATCAGATGGAGGTCTGGCAGCTTCACCGGGAACCGGCCCGGGCTGCCCTGACGCCTTATCCTTCATCCCAGCAGGCGCTTCTGGCAGAGACCAGCGCTCTGGATGAAATCAATGCCGCCTCGTCCTCGCGGATTCAGTCGCTCAATGGCCGCTGGGCGTTTTACTATGCCGCCAAACCGACGGACCGTTTAAAAAACCTGGCGGGCTACGACGCGCAATGGTATTGGGAAGATTGGGACACGTCGGATTGGGATCAGATCGACGTACCGTCCAATATTCAGACTCAGTGGAAGGAAGACGGCAGCTTCCGCTATGAGCCTCCGATTTACATCAATCAGATTTATCCGTGGCTGAACTATGAAGCGATCCAATACGGCGCACAGGGGCAGCCCGTCGCCGCGACCGCCGTCAACAGCGTCGGTCACTACAAGCGCGAGTTTACGCTGGATGAAGGGCTGCAGAACAAGCATGTCTTCCTGCGCTTTGAAGGTGTGGAGTCGGCGTTTTATGTTTATATCAATGGTCAGCCGATCGGCTACAGCGAAGACAGCTACACACCCGCGGAGTTCAATATCACGCCTTACTTAAAGGAAGGCGTCAATACGATCGCAGTCGAGGTCTACCGCTGGTCGGACGGCAGCTACTTTGAAAATCAGGATTTTATCCGGCTGTCCGGAATTTTCCGCGATGTAACCTTGATCGGGCGGGAAGCGGTGGAAATCCGCGATCTGTTTGTACAGAGCGATCTCGCTGAGGACTACGCCCAGGCGCAGGTTCAGGTTGACGTCGATCTGCGTAATCTTTCGCAGCAGCCGCAGGCAGGCTGGACGCTGGAAATGGAGCTGGTCGATCAGGGCCACGCCGTGTTCAATCAGCCCCTGAACCTCGAAAGTCCGGAATTACCCGTACTGGAAACAACTGAAAATCAGACGGGAACTACGCTGAGCGCTCATTTCACGATTGATCAGCCGAAGCTGTGGACACCCGATCAGCCGCATCTTTACTCGCTTGTCCTCACGCTGAAAAACGCAGCGGGCGAGGTTATGGAAAGCGTTTGCCAGCGGATCGGGCTGCGCGGAATCGAAGTTCAGACCGTCGACGGTGTCCAGCAGATGCTTCTCAACGGGAAACCCTTGATGCTCAAAGGCGTCAACCGCCATGAAACCGATCCAGTCAAGGGCCGGGCCTTGGGCGCGCAGGAAATCATCACCGATCTGAAGCTGATGAAGGCCTACAACATCAACGCCTTCCGCACCTCGCATTATCCGAATCATCCGCTGACCTGCGACGTTGCGGATGAGCTGGGGCTGATCGTCGTGGATGAAGCCAACATTGAATCGCATATCGGAGAGAAGGAGCTGGGCGTTCCCGGCAACAATCCGCTCTACAACGGATTGATCATGGACCGGACCGTCAGCATGGTCGAACGGGATAAAAACCACGCCAGCGTGCTGTTCTGGTCGCTGGGCAACGAAGCGACGTATCACGAATATGAAATGAATGAAAATTATCCGTTTTACAACACTTCGATGTGGATCCTTCAGCGGGATCCGAAGCGTCTGCGTGTGTATGAGCGCGACAACCGGATCGGCGATACCCGCGAAACGTCGATGGTCGATGTGGCCAGCAGTCAGTATTGGACGCTGGATCAGCTCAAGGATTACGCTAAGAAAAACAAGCACGCGTTTTTCCAGTCTGAATATATTCACGCGATGGGCACCGGCGTCGCGAATTTAGCGGAGTATTTCGCGCTCTTTAAGACCTGTCCGCAGCTGCAGGGGGGCTTCATCTGGGATTTCATCGACCAGACGATTCTGACCGGCGATCCAGCCACAGGCCAATTCTATTACGGCTACGGCAGCGACTGGGGGACGCCGCTCAACGACGGTGATTTCTGCGGCAATGGCTTAGTCAATGCCGACCGCACCCCGAGCGCAGAGCTGGAGGAAGTGAAGAAGGTCCAGCAGGACGTCAGCTTCACCTATGATTCCCAAAAGCGCCGGTTAACGATGACCAACGAATTTCTGGCGACCGATCTGAATGCTTTTGCGGTCGAGCTGAACTTCTACCAGAACGGCACGCTGTTCCATACGACAGCCTTAAGCGAAGCAGAAAAAGCACTGCCGCCCGGGATGTCCAAAACGATCGACGTCGCGCTGCCGGATTATGATTCCGACGCGGAAGTGATTCTGGAGATCGACGTGAAATACAGCCAGGATCAAAGCTGGGCCAATGCTTATGGTGGAAAACAGGGCGATATCCTGGCGTTTGAACAGTTTGTTCTGCAGGAAGGCAAGCCTGCGGCATCCGTGTCCCCGGATCTTTCGCTGACCGTAAGCGAGCAGGAGGGCAAATGGACGATTCAGGGCCAGACTGAACAAAATCAGGACTTTGAAATGATTCTGAATCCCGCAAAAATGGAAATTGAAGCTTACCGGCTCGGCGATCAGACCTTTCTGACCGGCGGTCCGCAGCCGTCGTTCTACCGTGCCGAAACCTCCGGCGATCCGCAGTTCTCCGAAGCAGTCCGGCAGGCTGGCAAAGCGGTTGAATACAAGTCGCCTTCGATTCAGCGCAAAGAAGAAAACGGCCAAGTAAAACAGCTGTCGATCAAGGCTTCCGGGACGATCAACGAATTCAACACCGGTCTGGAAACGGAGATTACCATTCAAGGCAACGGTCAGGTCGCAGTGGCGATGACGATGAAAGTGCCGTCGAAAGAGAAGGTCGGTCCACTCGCCCGGGCAGGGCTGACGCTCAGTCTGGACGCTTCGTTAAACGAGATCCGCTACAATGGCCGCGGACCCGAAGAGAATTACATCGACCGCCATACCGGTTCCCGGTTGGGACAATGGACGGCAAAGATTAATGATTTCTATAACGATCAGCTGCTGAAACCGCAGGACAGCGGCAACCGGACAGAGGTCCGCAGCCTGACGCTCAACGGTGAAACGAACGCGCTGACCCTGACGTTTGACGAACCCGTCGGCATGAACATCATGACCTGGGATGAACTTTCACTCGCCTCCGCCGCGCATCTGAAGGACGCGCAAAAGTTAGATCAGCCGCTGCTGCATCTGGACGCTGCCCAGCGCGGATTGGGCAACGGCAGCTGGGGCGCAGAGCCGTTAAAAGAATATCAGATTAAGCAGAATCAAACCTACACGGTTTCGTTTCAAATCAAACCCGGTCAATAATCCCTATCGCAGGATTCCAGTCTGAAATACTCCGGTTGCCAGCTCTGAGGAAAACAGACCGGCTCCTGATGAATCGTTCAGGCAATCCGGTCTTGCGAAAGGAATGATGGAGAATTCCGGTTTACAATCGGATTTCCCTGTGAATTCAATGCATCTTGTAAAAAGCCGCCCGATTTCGATCATGAAATCCAACGGCTTTTCTTTCTTCATATCTGCGTAAGCAAGCTAAAGTTTCTGATAAAACACCAACGTCATCCGGGGATTCACCGCCGCGGTTTTTCCTGTCTTCCGATATCCCATTTTCTCATAGAGATGGACCAGACGTTCCTCCTGTAAAATCGTATCCAGCTCCCATCCCCGCTCGCCATGGATTTTCTCAGCTTGTCGAATCGCTTCCTGCGCATAGCCCCGGCCCTGAAACTGCGGGAGAATGAACATCGGGGAAAGGCGCTTACGACTTCCATCCTGCTTGTCGGTGACGCTGAGCACGCCAACCGGGTTCCCATCTACGTCAATGAAATAATAATAACGGTCTTTTTGCGAACAGCGAAGCCGCAGTTGGTCCAGCGATTGATTGGCGGGACTGGTATCGTAATCCTGATACCGTTCCAACAGCTCGCGAAAAGCAATTTTCTGCATTTCCCAGATGACCGGCGCATCCTCCGCGGACGCTAAGCGTAACAGCAGCCGCATGATCAAGCCTCGCGCTTGGCCGCGGATTTCCAGCAAAGCCAGCCTGAGCCGCACGAATAGGCGATCAACAGCATCCCCGCCGGCCACTCTTTCACGATCTGCCCGGTTTCTCGCAGCCCCATTCCGATCAACAGAGCACCGACCGCAATCCTAAACAGACAACCCAACGCGATTTTCCTGGCCATCAGGACAGCGCCAGCCGCGAGAAGTGCGGTACACACCCAAGCCAGGGGACTGATCGCTCCAAAATCGCCGAACACTCCTCCGAAAAAACCGTAGAACAAGCCGGCCAGCACAGCCGGAATAAAATAGAAAAGCTTTGCCATCCGCCGATCCTCCCTTTCTAAATAATGTTAATCATTCCCGCATCGTTGGTCTTATTCTATCATAAATTCCAGAGCTGCCGGAGGATTCCTATACAAAAAGCGCTGAGGAGCGGAATTTTCCGTTTCTCAGCGCTTTACTTTCGCTTATTTATTGCCAGCGCCCGCGCGGATCGTAATCCTGCGGATCCTTGCTTGACGCGTTGACGCATTCTTTTCTGTTTACCTTGTACTCCGGCTTCATTTCCAGCTCACCGTGAAGGATCGGATCCTGCGTCCGGATCTGGAACGTTCTGAGTTTTTCACGCAGGTCTTCCAGAATTTCCTGATAGCGCGGATCCTGCGCCAGATTCTTCCGCTCACCCGGATCGTAATAACAGTCGTACAGCGCTTCCGTATCTTTTGTCTGCGTAGCTAAATCGTTGCGCATGTAGAAATCCTTGGACGCCGACGAGTCCATATTCGACAGGTTCAGCTTCGTCCAGCTTTCATCATAGTAGCGGATATATTTATACCGGCGCGTGCGCACGCAGCGGATCGGTTCATAGCTGGTATGGAAATTCACCTCGGCAAAGATCTCGGAGACCGGCTCCGCGCTGATGTCCTCGAAGACTTCCGCAAACGAGGTGCCTTCCAGATAGTCTGGTTTTTCCAGCTGAAGCAGATCGCACAGCGTCGGCATCACGTCGACATGCGAAACCAAGGCGTCGATCACCTGGCCGTTGGCCTTCGCCCCCGGCACCCGCATGATCAGCGATACGCCGATCCCGCTGTCGGTCAGATTGCATTTATTAAACGGCAGTGCAACGCCGTGATCGGTCGTGAACATCACGATTGTTTTCTCCATCAGCCCTGTTTCCTTCAGCTTGGCGATCACCTTGCCGAAATTCTGATCCATGTAATAGGCTGAAGTCAGAAACTGTGCCTGATCGTGCCGGGTTTCCCCATTGTCGTCGATCGGAAACGGCGGGCGTACATAGCGCTCATCCACCGCCTCGCAGATCTCAACCGGATAAGGGCGATGCGTGCTGTGCATGCCATAGCTGAGGAAAAACGGTTCGTCCGCTTTGGCCTGATCCAGCCATTGGCAGACATGATCGGCGTTGATGGCGTCCCACAGATGCAGGTCTTCCTTTTTATACGGATCTGCGGAAGCGGTCAGCACCTCGTTGTAGCCCAGCTTGCCGGGCGCATCGGCATCCAGATACCAGCCGGATTCATGCTGGATGCCGCACAGGACAGTATGATAGCCATGACGCCCCAGAAACTGCGCCAGATGGCGTCGATAGTCGGTCAGTCCAAAGCCCCGCTGAGCCAGACCAAGCATCCCGTTTTGATGCGGATAAGTCCCTGTCAGCAGCGCCGCGCGGCTGGGCGAACAGGTCGGCCCCGCGCAGTATGCCTGGGTGAACACAGCGGCATCCCTGGCAAACGCCAACAGATTGTCCGTCGGCGCGTTTACGCCGTAGGGGCTTACCATCCGGCCGCTGTCATGGGTGTGGATATACAGAATATTCATGACTATTCCCCTTTCTTTTCAACAAAGACCGGGCTTGTCCAGGCGCATCCTCCGTTTCTTTCCCAGATCCGTAAGCGCAGGTGCTTGACGTCGCTCAGATCCAGCGTTCTTTCCAGCTGGACATGATAGCCGTTTTCCACAACGGCCTGGCCGATTTTGAATTTATACGCGTTATGCCACCACGGATCAGTCCGGTAATAATCTGTGAAGTTAAAGCGATCTTTCACCAGCTGACGCGCTTCCTCTTCCAGCTCCACGACCCGCGAGGTCTTTAACAGATCCCCGACTGCCAGCGGATATTCAACGCCGTCGACGCTCAGCAGCACCGTGCCTTCCCGATCGGTTTCCACTTCAAAGATAAAGCCTTCCGTCGTGACAGCCGACGGTCCCATCCACTTGCCAGTGGCCGTTGTCTTGTACGTTGTCAGATCAAATTCGCAGCGGTTATCCGTCACGTCGTGCAGATCCTGTCCGAAGTTGCTCCAGCATTTTTCGATGCTGAGGAGTTTTCCACCTGGAACTTCCAGCGCGCCTTTCCATTGACGCGAAGCGATGTCCGGGAAAATCCGGCGGTCCGGTCCCCAGCCGAATTCCACTTTAAATTTGAAACGGATCGTCTCACCCAGCGGCTTGCGCTCCCAGGTGGAGGTATGCGGAATCATCTCCACAACCTGATTGTCTTCAATGACTTCAATCCGGTCGATCGCGTCGCTGCCGATCACGTCCAGCGTCAGTTTCGCTTTCGGATTTGGTTCGATGACATCGCCCATCAGCTTGCCGTCGACCTGCATCCTGACCTGAATCCGATCCTTCGATACGCCGTAGGTATGACGCTTCTGCATCGCGTCCCAGATCGCTTCCTTCGTGTTGCCCTCGGCTAAGCAGGCCATGTAGCCAAAGCCATAGACGCAAGGAGCGGAATGGTTGTCGCCCGAGGCGATGACGCCGAATTTGTAGCCATCTTCCCACCCCCGTTCAACACAGGTTTCGCCCGTCCGCGGTCCCATGTGGACATGGCGCGTCATTTCAATCGGGCCGTTGTCGTTTTCACTGCTGCCGTGGGAAGAATAGATTTCCACAAACGGCGAGAAGGCTTCGTTATGCGTGGCCCAGTTCTTGCCGCGGTTTTCCAGCTGATAAGCCAGATGATGCGGAATCCCGATCACGTCCTTACCCGCATAGGCTTGGACCAGATCCGCATAGCGCAGCGGATATTCCATCTTCTGCCGGTTATCCTTGCAGAAAACATTGTGATCGCCATCCTGTCCGGCGCCCTGCCACTCGTAGCCCATAAACATCGGGAATCCGGCGGCGTTGACTTTCTCCGTAAACTCGCGCAGTGCTTCCCAGTCTTTTTCAATTACGTCTAATGGATAACGGTCTTCCACGCCCAGCCCCGTTTCATCCTTGCGCATGGTATAAGGATAATAGGCGATTGGCCAGAAATCCATCATCTTCTGTACCTGGTCAAACCATTGCGGCAGTTCGTTCATCTGTTCGTGGTGGATGTTGCTGTGCATATCCGTCCAAAGAATTTTATAATCCATACGTCTATTTCCTCCCTTTATCGTTATTGTTTACACTCATTTCTGTTTCATCAGAGAATGAAGATTCATTTTCTGATGAAACAGACAGGCGCAATCAGCGCCTGACTGTCGTGAATTACATAATGCCTAACAGAACCATGACGGCGGCCAGACCCAGGATGCCCAGAATCAGCTTGTTGCTGTTCCAGCCCTTTTTGTCCGCCAGCAGCCAGCAGCCCACGGTGACCAACATCGGGACCAAAGTCGGCATGATCTTGTTCAGGATTTCCTGAATCGAAACGGTCATTTCTCCTGCCGTGAAGACAAACTTGATCGGCGCAGCCACAGTCGTCGAAGCGACGCCGCCGATAACGATCAGACCGACCATCGTCAGTGCAGTCGTGATCTTATCTTTGATTTCCTTGTTCATCAACAGCTTGACGGCATCCATGCCTAAATCATAGCCCTTCATGAACATGAAGTATTTTAACGGAATGACGGTGCCCAGCCAGGCGATCACAAAGAAGATCGCGCCGATCGGCGAACCGCCGGCGGACAAACCGATTGCGATCGAAAGCAGGATCGGGCTGTAGGTTCCCATTAAGATGGAATCGCCGATGCCGGCAAACGGACCCATCAGGGCATTCTTGGTGCCCATGATCAGTTCCGCGTCGACTTCGCCGCCGTTGGCCCGCGCTTCTTCCAGAGCGATCGTGATGCCCGGGATGACGCTGCCCAACTGCGGTTCCGTATTGAAGAACTGCATGTGGCGGGTCAGCGCCGCTTTCAGTTCCTCCGGATTATCGCCGTATAACTTTTCCAGAGGTTTCGACATCGTATGACAGAAGGCCAAACCCTGCATACGTTCAAAGTTCTGCGCGCAGTGGTGGAAGAACATCCAAGTCCATGCGGCGTTCTTAACGTCCTTGCGGTCCAGTTTCTTACTCATCGTAATCTCCTCCTTCATCCGCGGCAGCCGCGTTGCCGGCGCCGTTATATTTCGCCATAACGAACAGCAGCGCGACGCCGACGGCCATAATGGTTAACGCGGTCGTCGTCATGCCGGTCGCCTGAGTGATGATCCAGCCCATTAAGAACAGCACGATCATCCACTTTTCGGCAACGATCTGCTTCAGCAGCAGCGCGAAGCCCAGCGCCGGAAGCATCTTGCCGGCAACCTGCAAAAACTGTAAGACGATCGGCGGCAGTGCGTGCAGAATCGCTTCCGCAGCCGGAGCGCCGAAGTAGCAGGCGATCGTTACGACGCTGACGCGTTCAACTAAATGCAGAATTGTGCCGCACAGGTTGTTGCGGGCGATTCCCGAAACATTGCCCTGTTCCGCACATTTATCGCCCCGGTGAACCCAATACGAGTTGACCGTCATCGTGAAGTTGTGCATCGCGGTGCCTAACGCGCCTAACGGAATGGCTAACGCGATCGCCGCTTCCGCGCCGCCGCCCGCGACCATCGCTAACGGAATACCGATAAACGCCGCGTAGTTCACATCAGACGGCATCGCGCCGCCCGCGACGATCTGGCCCAGATACATCGCCTGAACCGCTACGCCGCACAATACGCCGGTGGTGACGTCCCCCAGAATCAAACCGACGATAGCGCCCGCTACCAACGGTCTGCCGACACAGTAGAATCCGCCAGTCGTACCAAACAGCCATGGTACCTGGTTTCGGCCGAGATAAGCGAATACGCCTATCAGGAGTGCCTGAATTAAAGACATAAAGTTTTTCCTCCCTATTTCTCATAAACCCCTCAAGGTTTATCTCCGAGTCCATTGTATTATCAATACCTAAATTTATCAATACAAATTTTGTAATTTATTATCAATTCAAGTCACATTTTCTCAATTTGTA